>CAJXTM010000180.1 GCA_913061385.1 uncultured Rhodopirellula sp.
CGAGATCAGCCTCGGTCTCGTGGGCTCGGAGATGTGTATAAGAGACAGACTTTGAGAAAGGTGGCGGGCTTGTCGGTGGTGGTGTCTTGGAGTGGGGGTCCCACTGTGTGGATCTTTGTCAGTGGGCTGTGGACGATTGTTTGCCACCTGTTGAGTACAACGCGCCAAAAGATGGAGAGCTGGTCGCGCGGTACGAGAATGGAACGGAATTGATCTTCCGTGAAAAAGGTTGGATTCCGCTGGGATCCTGTCCTGTGCGATTCGAAGGTGAGGATGGTTGGGTAGAAGCAGGTGATAGTGGGAAAATGGTGCTCAGCTCACCCGAGTTGTTAGCAGGGCGTGAGGTTGATGAAATTGGTGGTTATCCCGCCACTTTCCACGTGCGAGATTTCCTCGATTGCGTCAAGTCGCGAAGGCAGCCCAAAGGTAACGCTGTCGCTGCTTGCAATGCACACATTGCCTGTCACGCCGCAAATATTGCTTTGCATTTGGGGCGGCAGGTGAAGTATGACAATGTGAAACATGAATTCATCGATGACGAGCAGGCAAATCGCTTGCGTTCCGAGGCGTTGCGTGAGCCATGGAGGCTATGAATCAGCCGCTGTATTGGAACGCAATTCTTCGCCTGCGGTGTCAAAGCTGCATCTTCAACCACACAACTTCCGTATTGGAAAAATCGATGAAATTAAATTCAGCACCACAGTTTGTGCTCGCCCTAGGTGCCATTGTTTTAGCCCTTGGAATGCCTCCGCTGGGTGCACAGCAGCGGCGAGATTCCACCGCCGAGGAAAAACGTTTGTTGGCTGTTTTGCAGTCCGATGCTCAAGCCGCTCAAAAAGCCATCAGCTGTAAAGAACTTGCGGTCTACGGATCCAGCGATGCTGTGCCGGAGTTAGCAAAGTTGCTTCCCAACCCACAGCTCTCTTCGTGGGCCCGGATCGCTTTGGAAGTGATTCCCGGTGATCCGTCGGATGCTGCTTTGAGAACCGCAGCGGAGGTAATGCAGGGGCAATTGCTGGTCGGGGTTATCAACTCGATTGGTGTTCGACGTGATGCCAAGGCAGTACCGATTCTGGTCGATCGTCTGAAAGACAATGATCTTGAGGTGGCTTCGGCAGCAGCAGTGGCTCTCGGTCGAATTGCTAACGATGACGCCACGGAAGCTCTGCAGATGGCATTGCGAACCGTGCCGGAAAGTCTAAGGTCATCAGTCGCAGAGGCTTGTGTTCTCTGCGCAGAAGCCAGACTTCTCACTGGACGCCAAAAAGAAGCTGCGGAAATCTATGATCAGGTTCGAGATGCTGGAGTTCCAATGCAGCGAATCGTCGAGGCGACACGCGGATCAATCCTTGCACGTGGCCAGGATGGCATTCCCCTGCTGGTTAAGTCTCTTCGCTCGCCAGAGAAAAAACTGAGGCAATTGGCATTGGCGACCGTTCGTGAATTTCCGGGCGACCAGATTGATGCTGCTTTGGCAAACGAATTGAAAGACGTGTCGCCGGCAAGAGCCGTCTCGATCATTCAGGCTATGGCTGATCGACCGCAAACGGTCGTGCTACCCGCCATTCTGGCTGCGGTTCAGAATGGCAGCCCGCTAGTGCAGGCATCTGCGATTGACTCGCTTCGGCGAGTAGGTGATGAGTCCTGTTTGGCGATATTGTTGTCTGTGGCCACGAGTGACGACGCCGAGCTGAGGGGTATTGCCAAGTCAACACTGGCTGAATTACCAGGTGAAGATGTTAATGCCAAGATTGTCACTTTGCTTGCAGCTTCAAAAGGTAAAGAGTATCCCGTGTTGTTGCATCTTGTGGCCCAGCGTCGCGTCGATGCAGTTCCACAGGT
Organism: uncultured Rhodopirellula sp.; assembly: GCA_913061385.1. Taxonomy (GTDB): domain Bacteria; phylum Planctomycetota; class Planctomycetia; order Pirellulales; family Pirellulaceae; genus Rubripirellula. The sequence goes on from CAJXTM010000180.1 coordinate 1,843, forward strand.
GGTGCAGGCGTTGAGTCATCAGGACCCGGTGATTCGTCAGGCTGCGTTGGTTGCGCTGGGGCAGACTGTCTCGCTGGATCGGCTGTCTTTGTTGATTGATGCTGTAGTACAGTCGCAGAAAGCCGAGGATGCTGAAGTCGCAAGTCAAGCATTGAGAGCCGCGTGTGTGAGAATGCCGGAACGTGAGGCTTGTGCAGATCAGCTGTCCAATGCGATTCCGACTGCCGCTTCGGATACAAAGACAACCTTGCTGGAAATCCTCGCGGAAATGGGTGGAGACAACGCATTGGCCCAAGTTTCGGCAGCGGCGATGAGCCGTGATCCCCAATTGCAGGATGATGGTAGTCGTCTGCTAGGCAAGTGGAATAGTGTTGCAGCAGCTCCAAGCCTAATGAATCTGGCGGTGTCAGGTCCTTCATCCAAGTACCAAGTTCGAGGCATGCGTGGTTACATCGGTGTCGCTCGGAAATTTCCGATGCCCGAAGCTCAACGCGTTGAGATGTGCCGGCAGGCATTCGAAAAGGCATCACGGATCGATGAGCAGAGGTTGGTGCTCGATGTACTGAAAATTCATCCCAGTGCAGAGGGGCTCGCGTTGGCAATGCAAGCGCAAAAAATAGCTGCACTCAAGACAGACGCAACGGTAGCTGCATCGCAGATTGCTCAAAAACTCGGTGGCAAAAGAGTCGATATTGCTTCTATCATGAACGCCGGAGGCCTGGAGCCGGTCAAGCTGCAGATCGTCAAAGCTGAGTATGGGGCGGATGGGGTCGGGAAAAATGTGACCGCGGTCGTTCAAAAAAACGCAGGCTCGCTGGCGTGGATCAATTTGTCAGGGCGTGGATACAATGCCGCCTTTGGCGGTGATCCCGTGCCAGGTAAAGTGAAGAAGTTGACCATTCAGTATGTCATGGATGGTAAGCAGGGAACTGCCTCGTTCGATGAGGATGCACCTATCCTCTTGCCGCAACCAAAGTGAGTGTGGCCTTGGGGGGTGAGTCGGCAGGACTCTGCGGATGATTGCGGGTGGTGGGGCAAAGATACTTCTGGCTCGGCTACTGGTAAGCGAATACGTTCAGTTGTAAATCCATGCCTAGTTGCAGGTCGCGTTTGCATAGTGGCTTCTTTAATGCGAACTGTGTATGGATTTGGTAGCGGAATCCAGCAGCCGTAAGCACGCTTGCCAACTCATTAAATCGCTGAGGTTGGTTGGCATAGGAGTGGTACTCAATAAATAGGTTGGAGACATTTGAGAGGTCATTGACGCAGTGCGTCAGGACATCCACTTCGGCTCCTTCAATGTCCATTTTCAAGAAGTCGATCGGTTCCTGTAGAAAGCTGTGTAGGTCACAAGCATCAACAGTGAATGATCCATCTGTGGTGGTTTCTGTCGATTCAGTATGCCCTCCGTTGGCTCCTTCCGCATGAAAGGACAGACTCGTGTCTTCGATCCAGACTGCTTTTTGGAGTAGCTCAATTTCTGACAGGCCTAGTGAGTCAAGGTTGTGCTGAGCAGTTTCACAGACATTTGGGTCTGGTTCGAAACCCGAAAGGTTGCATTTTGGACATCGATGTTTAGAAAATAGCAGGCTCAGTCCAACGTTTGAACCAATGTCAAGGATGCGTGGCGTTCTGGTGTCCGTCCTGAATTCATAGATCCGGTCACGGAAGTTCTCGCGAAAACTGTAGTAAAAAAATGCCATCCACGCCCTTGATTGTCGGTCCGAAAATGTCGGTCCGAAATGATTCATACCTTGGTAACTTCTTGACGCGTCGTAGTTCGCGTTTGACCATGAATCTGCTGATCAGACTCTGTTCAATTGGATTTCGAACAGAGTAGCCCGTGTTTTTTGGGGGGCATCTTGATGCAGTTCTTGCAATTTGAGGAAACGCGTGATGAGAGTTTCGTTCTACGTACCAACAGCTTTTGGTTTTTAGTTGCGTAGTCGTCGGTGCTTTGCAATGCTCAGTTTCTATGTCGTGAGCAGGATATGTCGATAACAAAATCTGTCGCAGGATCTAGCGATTTCAAGCCACGGCAATTCGAGGCTTGCTTTTTCAGCCCCTTTTTTACAGAGATCCATTTCAGGTTTTGTCTTTTTGCTTGCTCTTTCTTTTTTGATTGCCCCTGGGGGTCTTCTTGGCTTTGGGAGGGCCGTAGGTATCGAGCAGGATCTTGTCTACCGCGGCCCGGTCAGTGCGATTGAGAAACGCTTCCAGCATTGGATCGTCAGTCTTTTTCATCTGTTTGATCAATTGATCCTGCATGGCGGCAATCGTGCCAGCATGCTCACTATTGTCAATCAGATTATGGAGGCAATCGGGGTCGTTAAGCAGGTCATAGAATTCTTCTGGAACCCGATATCGGAAGAGTTTGATTCGGTCAGCGATGGCTTGATCGGATTCGGCAGCTGCTTGCATTGCTGCCATTGTTTTTCCTTCATTGTTGTTTCGGTACCAGTGCTTTTGGTCACTGAAGGGATTGTAGATATAGCCGTACCTGCCATTTTGAACGGCACGCATCGGAACTGCATCGTCGCCAGCCTTGGAGTCGATCTGAGTGAATACTTTGTCACGACCGAGTTGCTGTTTTCCTTTCAGGAGTGTTAGGAACGAGTTGCCATCAAGTCCCTTGGGACCGTTAACGTCTGCTACTTCCAAGAACGTTGGAAAGAAATCAACGACTGAGACAAAATCCGTGTTGTTGTTTGTGTTGGGGCTTACTACGTTGGGCCAGCGGACCAAGCACGGTGTGCGGGAGCTGTGGAACCATGCATTGCACTTGGCAAATGGTACGGCGATCCCATTGTCTGAGATGAAGATCACCAAGGTGTTTTCGGCCATCCCGGATTCATCCAAAGCTTGCATCACTCTTCCGAAGGTATCGTCGAGCCGCCGCGTGGAATTCAAGTACTGCGCAAGTTCGTCTCGGACTCCGGGAAGATCTGGCAGGAAACCAGGCACGGTCACGTCGGCTGCCTTATAAGTGCGTGAGGGCATCGCAGCACCCTTGGTCAGCTTTTCGGGGTTGCAGTAAGGGCGGTGGGGATCATGAGAATTAATCATGAAGTAAAACGGTTTTTGTTCTTTCTTGCTACGGTCCAGGAAGGTCTTGCTGCGTTGGTAGTAGATCTCGGGGTTTCGGCCATTTCCCAAGTCTTTCTGGTCAAACGCGTAATCCCAGTTCATGGAGTTTTTTGGTGAAGAATGATTGACTTTGCCAAGGATGCCAGCCAGGTAGCCACCTGCTTGCATCGTGTTCACAATGTCTGGCACGTCTTCACGAGCAGGCATGAAACCCATTGCTCCAGATCGGTGGCTGTAGCGACCGGTTGCAATGACGGCTCGGCAAGGAGCACAGATTGCTACGTTGACGTGCGCGCGATTGAATCGAAGTCCTTCTGCTGCGAACGCATTTAAATTTGGCGTCAGGTCCGCGGGCATGCCGCCGTATACGCCGAGGGATTCTGCGTGCAGATCATCTGCTGTGAACAGCAGGATGTTCGTTTTCTCCGCAGCAGTCGTGGAACCAATTCCTGTTAGACACAGAATGAGACAAAGCCATTTCCAAGGCGTGTAAGGAACCGAGTGTTCGTGTGCGTTGTTGAGGAGCATGAGACATTCCAGGAAGTCAGGTTTCATTTCGACCAATGTTCATCATAACTGCTGGTGCGCTGTTGTTGCATGAGGTTGTGATTTGTTTTTGCTCGAAAGTGAATTGGACATGCCCCCTAATTCTCTGGTCTGAGTCTTGTTGGTTGATGGTATTTTCCCGTCTTGTTTTCAAAATGCTGCGTGGTTGTTCGCCGTCCGTTAGACTGCGGACTCGATCGGCCGTTTCACTATTTGGGAAACGCGATCTGGTGTACCTGAATTGGTCATGGCATTGGGGAACCCATGCAAACTCTGCTCAAGCAGTAAGCTTGCTTGAGGACGAAATTTAGGTGCCGAGTGATGGTGGTTTCGAAGTTGAGAACGTCCTTGGTTGGCAGCGGCGACCGAGTTAGGACTCAGGTATGAAGTCGTTGTCGAAGCTCCTGAGTATTGAAGTTGCGTTCAGCGTTTCTGTGAGGGGCATGGTGGGTGTGTTTGGGTATTGTTGAAAATCATTCTTTTGGTTGGTGTATATATGGCTTGCCACACGAAAATTTATCGAACTATTGTTCTCGGCGTTGTAACGCTGATTTGCTTGCAGTCGGCGTGTTACGGTCAGATGCTGGCTGGGATCGCCAAGGTTGATGTAACGGACTATCAGGCGGGACCTGTTCATGACCCCCTGTATGTAAAGGCCTTGGTGCTGAAGCAGGGTGAAGTGCAAATTGCTTTGGTGACCGTTGATGCGGTAGCCATCGGAGGAATTGGTCGTATTAAGGATGGCTATCTAAACAATGTGCGCACGGCGGTTGATGAGGCGATTGGGATCCCTCCATCAAATGTTCTGGTCAATGCCAGTCACTGTCATGGCGTTGTTCGAGGAGACACTGACAAATTAACAATACAGGTAATTAAGGAAGCCGCTGGAAATTTGCAGCCTGTTCGTGTCGGTGTTGGAATAGGACATGAGGATCGCGTGGGCGAAAACCGACGGTTGTTGATGAAAGATGGTCGTGAAATCGATGTTCGGCACGCTTATTCGATGCCTCCTGATGCTGAAGTGGCCGGAGTCGGGCCAATTGACCCTCAGATTGGCGTGCTGCGGCTTGATCGGTTGTCTGGTCAACCTCTGGCAGTGATTTATAATTTTGCCTGCCATCCAATTCAGGGTGTTCCCAGCGGAGCGAATACGGCTGATATCACTGGGCTCGCTTCAACGGTCATCGAAGATAACCTAGGCAATGGGGCAATGGCTTTCTTTTTGCAAGGCTGTGGTGGTGATATCAATCCGGTGTTCTACAAGCATGTAGATCAGCCTCGTGATGCAGTGGCGCTCGGAAATCTATTGGCATTGAGTACCTTAAAGGCTGTGCGTGGAATTGAAACAAAACCTGATAATCGGTTGAAGTGGATCAACGAAACTCTCGAGCTGCCGCGAGCTGATCTTGCAGAAAAAATCATTCAGCAGGAACAACAGCAATTGGACTTGGCGACAAGTTTACGTGGGACCACATTGAGTATGAAAACGTTCTTGCCACTGGTCGTGAAGTATCGTCTTTCCGAACAATATCCTGCCTATTATTCACACCGTTATCCTGTCTCTTATACACATCTGACGCTGCCGACGACTCCTTACGTGTAGA
>CAJXTM010000181.1 GCA_913061385.1 uncultured Rhodopirellula sp.
CTCGGAGATGTGTATAAGAGACAGGAACTATGAACGACAAATCAAGCACACCATTGCGCATCTCAGAAAAGGGAAAGAAAATTATGCACAGGGAAAAGGGCAGGGAGGTGGCGTCGACACTGCCGGATTTGCGTTATGGACTCTTGAAGTCGGTGAATACTCTGCTGATCCAATCGTTGATGCTGTGACTAATTTTCTTCTAACATCCCCGGGCGATTCTGATCATTGGCAATGCAGCAGCAGTCGTCCGCCATCCGAATCGAGTGATTTCACAACCACTTATCTGGCGATTCGAGCATTGAAATATTACAGCAACAAAGATCAGCAACAGTCTGTTCAGGAGCGTTTCAAATCTGCTTTAAAATGGCTTCTTTCTGCAAAGCCACTGACGACCGAAGATAAGGTTTTTCACCTGCGAGCACTCAGTTATCTGGATGCACCTGACGAATCGCTGAAACGTTATGCCGCTGCCCTACTCGATGCACAACGTCCCGATGGCGGTTGGAGCCAAACAGATGCGATGGAAAGCGACCCCTACGCAACCGCAACCGCCTTAGTGAGTCTGATCCGAACCGGTCATGTAAATCGGCATCACGCTGGATATGGCAAAGGGATTTCATTTCTTCTGAAACAGCAGACGACTCAGGGATCATGGCATGTCAAAACAAGGAGCAAACCGTTTCAGAAATACTTTGAGACGGGTTTTCCTCATGAGAAAGATCAATTCATTTCGACCACAGCCACAGCATGGGCAACTCTTGCATTGCTTCTAGCATTGCCATCACAGGAACCCGTCGGCGTATTGGCCCCGAAAAGTCCGAGTTGAACCGGTGTGTTTAGTGCGTCGAGTGACGTTCAGGTCACATCTCCATGGATCGACACCTTCCTTAAATCAAACCACACCCCAACCAGTGCATATCACTGCTCGGCGGTGGTCGCTTTCTCCCGCACCAAGACATCATCACCGTCGACTTTCACCTCAAAACAATCGACGCGCGTCCGCGGATTTTCTTCCCAAGTTCCATCGTGAATACAGAAACGCCAAGCATGCCATGGACAAGTCACCATTTTGCCCTCGACATATCCCTCAGCGAGAGATGCGCCCATATGTGGGCAGAGGTCATCGATCGCGAACCATTCCTCTCCCGTTCGAAAAACCGCGACCATTCGTCCATCGACAGGGACGGCCCGCCCCTGTCCTTCCTCAAAATCGGTGATTTTTCCCACTATTTCGAAATCGCTCACAATCGTATTCTCTTTTCCGTGCTGGTTTGCCTTGTACAAGTAGCCCATTCTCAGCCACACTTTAGCGTGTCTGGCAAGAGAATGCCGACCCCGCTCCAGAAAGCGACTGTCGTCCATTGAATTGGACTAGCGTCATCACACTTTTTTACCGCAACGACAGAACACCATGATCAACCATGAACGCCGCCGAAAGCTCGAATCCCGCGTCTGGCCACACGTGCAGACACCTGCTCAATATGTCGGCGGGGAACGCAACATCGTCGTCAAGGATCATACAAAGGTTCAGGGCAAGCTTTGCCTTGGCTTTCCTGACGCGTACACGATCGGAATGAGCCATCATGGATTACAAGTTCTGTACTCACTGATGAACCGTCGGGAAGATTGGTGTGCTGAGCGTGTTTTCACGCCTTGGCCAGACATGGAGAAACTGCTTCGCGAACACGACATCCCACTTTACACCTTGGAAACATTCACAGCGTTGAGTGATTTTGACGTCATTGGCCTATCATTGCAGTATGAAATCAGCTCGCCCAATGTTCTCACCATGATTGATCTTGGCGGCGTTCCCTTGAAAGCCGCTGATCGCACAATGGCTGATCCGCTCGTGCTTGCCGGTGGTCCCTGTTGCCAGAATCCGGAACCGATGGCTGACTACTTTGACGTCATGATCACTGGCGATGGAGAACCCTCTCTGCCAACAGTATGTGACTTGTGGCTGAAACTCAAAAAAGAGCGGCAACTACCAGACGGATCTTTCGCCGTTGGTGATGAAGGACGTAAGCAGCGTGAGCAAGCTCTGGTAGTTGTGGCACAGGCAATCGAATCAGCTTATGTACCCCGATTTTACATGCCTGAGTATGGCGACGGACGCATTGCAACACTTCAGCGCACACGCAGTGATGTCCCGGAAACCATTGCCCCCAGTGTCATCAGTGATCTTGATGGTATTCCGCTGCCAACAAGCCCCATTGTTCCTTATATCGAGTGCGTTCATGACCGAATTGCGGTAGAGATCATGCGTGGTTGCCCGCATCTCTGCCGCTTTTGCCAAAGCACTGTCATCAAACGCCCGCTGAGAGTGCGAGAAGTCGATACGATCGTTGATGCCGCAATGGAGAGCTACAAGAACACCGGCTACAACGAAATCAGTATTCTTTCATTGTCCAGCAGTGACTACCCACACTTTGAACCTCTTGTTACCAAACTGCACGAAGTATTCAAACCACTGGGAGTTAACATCAGTGTTCCGAGCTTAAGAGTCAACGAACAACTTCGTACACTTCCCGTTCTGTTGGGAAGTGAACGGCGTCGAAGCATGACACTTGCACCTGAAGTTGCCCGAGATGATATGCGAGAGCAAATCCGAAAGAAAATCAAGAACAGTGATTTGATCGAGGGTTGCCGGGTAGCGTTCCAGAATGGATTTGAGAGCATCAAACTGTACTTCATGTGCGGTTTACCTGGCGAAAGACCCGTGGACCTTGACGGCATCGTCGATTTGGCAGAGAAAATTGCAACTGTTGGGAAAGAAGTCAACGGACGCTATGCGAGAGTGACAGCGAGCGTTTCCAACTTTGTGCCGAAAGCTCATACTCCGTATCAGTGGAATGGCATGCAACGGCGTGAATACTTTCACTGGGCACATAAATATCTTTGGAGTCGGCGTAAAATACGCAGCGTCAACATCAAGTGCCACGACGTAGAAACAAGCCTTTTAGAAGGCGTTCTGAGCCGCGGTGACCGTCGTACCGGTGAAGCAATTCGCATCGCTTGGGAACGTGGTGCCAGAATGGATGGTTGGCATGAATATCTTGATGCTCAACGCTGGTGGGATGCCATCAACGACGCTGGCATTGATGTTGAAAAACAGGTTCACGAAAAATATGAACTGATGGATAAGCTACCTTGGGACCATGTGAATGTGAAATTCGGTCGCGCGTATCTTGAGAAAGAGCAGGGTAGGGCGACTGTACAACTCGCTGAGATGGCCAACGCAACTTAATTGCGTGGCAGATTTTCACTATCGCCGCGTTACTGTTCAGCAGCCGGTTCGTAGCTGCAGGAGAAGGGTTCGATGTGCACGTGAACATCTCGAACCCTTGGCAGACTGACCAACAGTTCGTCTTTGACGTGATGGGCAATTCGATGGCCCGCGTCCACCGTCATCAAGCCCTCGACCTGAACGTGGATTTCGATGAAATATTCGAGTCCACTCTTTCGAGCACGCAGCTTTTCGACAGCTCGAACACCACCGACCGATTCAGCGATTTCACGAATCTGCTGCAAGGTCTCAGCGTCTGCCTGCTGGTCCATCAACTCAGCCGCGGTTGAAAGAAAGATTTTCCCTCCGGTGTAAATCAAAGCAACACAAAGGCACAGCGCAGCAACTGGATCAATGTATTGTCCCCAGTCGCCCACATAGGGAGCTGCGATCAACGAGACGGCAATCAAGCCAGAGCCAATCGCATCACTTCGATGATCCCACGCAACAGCGGTGAGCGAGGATGAATCGAGACGCTTGGCGACCCTCATGGTATATCGATAAATGATCTCCTTGATTACAGCACAGGCACCGGCAATGACTCCAGCGGCACTACTTGGCACTTCCAAATCACCCCCAAATCGCTTGATTGTCTCGAGTCCCAGTAAACCGGCACTAAATGCGACCAGTAGCGAAACACTGAGCCCGGCAATCGACTCTGCCTTTGTGTGCCCATACGGATGATCCTCATCCTCCTCAACCTGAGCCATGCTGAGGGCACCACGGACAGCCATGGAACTGGCAACATCACCAATGGAATTCACTGCATCAGCGATCAGCGCTGCGGAGCCGGTGGCAATCCCACCTGCTAATTTGCTAAGAACCAGAAAAAAGTTGACACCCAACCCCCACACTGCGGCTCGTTTGGCATCCACATAAAGACGCTGCCGTACAGCAACCGAAGCTTCGTCGCGGGGAGGAGTAATCGACAAGCGGCTTTCTCTTCAACGGGGGTTCAAATTTGCAATCAGGGTAACAGTAACTCACATGGTTGCGACTTCACAGTCCATAGAGTGACACCGATGGTCCGCCGCGACTTCCAAATTGGCTACTTCAGTTACTCAGCCGCTGGAATCCATCGACTACGGGTGCGTTGGGCAACAAATGAATGATGTTAGGTAACCTCGCCAAAGAGCTGCCACCAACGCTATTTCATGACCTATGTTTCAACTGTGTCAGCAATGGAAACAGCAGATGACTATAAAATCCACAAAATCGGCAAGTCGCGGCTTCCCGCCCGCCACGACCAACTCAAGCACGTCACTGTCTTGGTTCGCCGCCACGACTCTGCTTGGTGCATTTCTGGTATTTCAGGTCCAACCCGTCATCAGCAAATGTGTTTTGCCGTGGTTTGGTGGAACGCCAGCGGTCTGGACCACATGCATGCTGTTCTTTCAAGTACTACTATTTGTCGGCTACTTGTACGCCCATCTGCTACGCACTCTTTTTCGACCGCTGATTCAGGGTTGCATCCATATTTCCCTGCTCGGAATTGCAGCAATTGCATTGCCAATTGAGCCGTCTGACGCATGGAAACCATTGGGAACAGAATCGCCCACAATGCATCTGCTGTGGATGCTGTGCGTCCATGTGGGTCTGCCATACTTTGTACTTTCAAGCACTGGACCACTGGTGCAAGCATGGCTCAGCTATCGAGATAATTCTGATCGGGTCTATCGATTGTATACCCTTTCCAATGCTGGCTCGCTGGCAGCATTACTCAGCTATCCGTTTCTTGTTGACCCACTACTTTCGGTATCGAATCAATCATTAGTCTGGTCGCTAATGTTCTGTCTGTTTGCTTTGGTTCAAGGTGTGGTCGCGGTTGGTCTTTTCCGGATTCCAGTACCGAAGGACAATTCAGAACCCACCTGTTCTCCCCTCAGGAATTCACATCGCGTTGCGGCTTCAGGATGGAAAGTGAAATGGTCATGGCTAGCTTTACCCACACTTGCCTCAACCATGTTACTGGTGGTTACGAATCACATTTGCCAAAACGTTGCTGTGATCCCTTTTCTGTGGATTTTACCCCTAAGCCTTTACCTACTGAGCTTCATTATCTGCTTTGATTCGCCACTTTGGTACAAACCGAAATGGACTGCTAGCGCGACATTGGTAGCGATCTGTTTCATTCCTTTGGTGAATATACTACCGGGTCGCATGCAACTAATCACTGAAGTTTCAAGCTACATCGTGATGCTATTAGGTGTGTGCATGCTGTGCCATGGAGAAGTTGCACGACTGAAACCAGATTCATCAAAACTTACGCAATATTACATGCTCGTGTCAGGCGGTGGTGCGGTCGGTGGTTTTACCGTAGCCATCATTTGCCCGCTTGTATTGCAAACAAATTTCGAGCTTCCGTTATCACTGGCAGTCGTTAGCGGGATGGCGTTCGTCATATTTTTTGCATGCCGCAGTTGGAATAGTCCTGACTATGACTGGAGCGTCGCCCATCGCCTGCGATATGCTGCTTTGACCGTGATTGCGGCTCCACTCATTGCGATGGCATTCGCTTCCCACGACGAGTTGATTGCTTCTGAACGGAACTTTTTTGGTGTACTACAGGTTTTGAAAGATGAACGTGGTATGCGACTGATACACGGCAGCACAATCCACGGCATGCAACTCAACGGCCCGCTAGATGCTGAGCCAACGACGTACTACGGAAAACAAAGTGGTGTTGGATTGGTGCTACTGGCAAACCAAAGGAAGAATCGAAATCTAAATATCGGTGTGGTCGGCCTTGGGTGTGGCGTTCTGGCAACCTATGGACGCACCACTGACCACATGCACATGATCGAAATCAACCCTGCTGTTATCACCATCGCAAATACACACTTTTCATTTCTCCGTGACAGCAATGCAAAGATCACCACACTCGTGGGCGACGGTCGATTAGTGCTTGAGCGAATGGAGAAGGAGGAATTCGATGTGCTCGTCCTCGATGCATTCAGCAGCGATGCGATCCCCGCCCACCTATTAACACGGGAAGCATTTCATCTTTACAAAAAACGCCTTGGCAAAGATGGCGTGTTAGCAGTCCACCTTTCCAATAACCATCTGAACTTGGTGCCATTGGTACATCGGCTCAGTCAGGATGCAAAATTGGGTAGCCGGGTAATCCGCAGCCTAGGTGATCGGCAACGGGGCACACATGCTGCGACGTGGGCAGTGATCATGCGACCTGATCACCCACTGTGGAAAGAAGCCGAACTTGAGCAAGCAATTCCCCCAGAAAAAATGGAATTGGAAACAGCACCTCTCTGGACCGACCAGCGGCACAACCTGGTGAGCGTTTTAAAACTGTGGTGATCGAGACACCGCAGGAAGAATAAAACACTCAAAAAACACGCCCTTGTGTCAAGCTAGGCAATCTGCGTCAATTTTTCACAGCTTAGCATGACCAATTTTGGGTGATAGGTAGTTTGATCTTGCTGGTTGTTTCACGCGTTTGCTACTTTCCCAGTTCCTTGCCCCATGTTGTATCTGTTTTTGAAGGAATGACTGTAGTTCGAAACGCGGAATGGTCGATGAGACCCTTGTTTCCGCTCCCTTCGCGCTAAAAAGTCTCTCTTCGCTTACGGATTGCTTCCTGGGACAAGGATCACGGCGCTGACGACCGGTGCGGAAATGGCCAATCACTTCGTTTTATCAGGATGATTTGACGTTGCTGGCCCGGTCACTACGCGCTTTCGCATCCATTCGACTCGACAGGATCTCACCCCTGTCTCTTATACACATCTGACGCTGCCGACGACTCCTTACGTGTAG
>CAJXTM010000182.1 GCA_913061385.1 uncultured Rhodopirellula sp.
GTCTCGTGGGCTCGGAGATGTGTATAAGAGACAGCAGAGGCTCTGCGTCGATGGCAAGCAGCCGTTCGGCAAGCAGCTGTTCGGTGAATCGCTCCAGGTGTCTCGCTGGTTCGGGCTGCCGTTGCGAATTCCGGGTTCGTCTCACGGCAAAGAGGGTTTTGGCCGACTTCTTCATTCAATGCTAGCGAAATCGTCTCGGTTCCACGCCTCATTGTGAACGAGGGGCGGGCTAAAAAAATCTCCAGTATTCAGCCCTGAGACCGAAGGTGTTCTCGCAGTGGCTGAATGATTTCCTGTGGTACAAACTTTGCCAACTGCTCGTTGTCATCACTGAGGGCTGCAATTTGTTTCAGCAGCGAGCTGCTGATATGAGCGTATCGCTCCGCAGCCATCAGAAACACGGTTTCGATATCCGGTGCGAGTTGATGGTTCGCCATCATCATCGTGAATTCGCCCGCGATATCAGTCAGGGGCCTGATTCCTCGGACCATCACTGTGGATCCCAGACTTCTGACAAAGTCAACGGCTAGACCATCAAACACTTGCACACGAACATTCGGCAGCCCACCGGTCACACTGCGGACCAGCTCAACCCGGTGATCTGGATCAAACAGTGAGCGTTTGTCCGCGTTACTTCCAACACCAATCACCAATTCATCAAACAGGGGAGCTGCTCGCTGGATGATGTGCAAATGTCCAAGCGTGACAGGATCAAATGAGCCTGTGTAGACAGCAGTTCTTGAATTGGTCATCAGTAGGCTTGTTTGTCAGTGATGGGATGGGTTCAGAAATGCTTGGGCAGGTACTTTGGTGACTTGTGATCGTGATTGGCGGACAGATGAATCTGCAGTGGACCAGATGCTGGGGAGGTCACGAGAGAGGTTCAAAACCGAGATGCACGTCAACGAGACTGGTTATCTGAGGTTTTTTGCTGTCCGTTTCTACTCATCGAACGAACGACTTCGACGAGTCGTTCGAGGTCATGCTCGTCATTGTAGGCATGAATTGCGGCTCTGACCCCGCCATCACGGCACGATAAAACAACCTTTTGTCGCATCGCTTCTTTCCTGATTGCGGCAGCTTCGAGTCCTGGAACCTCAAAGGTCACGATTCCGCTGCGGTGTTGCGCCGAGTCAGGGTATCGAGTGACGGCACCGGCAGCGATCAGTTGCTGGTCAAGGGATGCCGCCATGGTGCAGATTCGATCAGCAATCGCATCTGAGCCCAGTTCGTCTCGGATGTCGAGGATCAGCTGCAGGCTCGCAGAGAGGGCTGCGGCCCCCATCATGTTGGCTGAACCAGCTTCGAAACGGGCTGCTGAATCTCTCAGGTCCAGGGCTGGTTGCGCGTAATTGAACGAGTTTTTCACGCTGCCCCAGCCGACGTTCAGGCAACGCAGTTTGTCCAGATGACGTTTGGCGATCATGGCAACACCTGCTCCCTCAGGCCCAAGCAGCCACTTATGTCCATCAGCAGCCAAAAAATCGACGGGGATTTTTGCCAGATCGAGAGGATAGATTCCAAGCCCCTGAATTGCGTCGAGAAATACTAGAACTCCCCGCTGATGGGCCTGTTCCACCAGTTTTGCCAGGTCAATTCGAAAGCCGCTTGCGTAGCCAATCCAGCTGACCGAGATGATTCGGGTTGTGTCGTCCACCTGCGACATCAGTGAATCGACCGTCACTTTGCCGTTTTCACGGGCGGCAATCCGCACGTTCACACCTTTGGATTGTTGGTTTTGCCAAGGAAATAAATTGCTGGGAAATTCTCCCTCAGGAAGGACGACGCTATCGCCCTTTTTCCAAGGCCATCCCTCGGCGACAAGGTTGATGCCCGTCGTTGTATTGGGAATCAGGCAGATCTCATCGCCACCGCAATTCAGCAATTCGGCGAACTGTTTCCTCAGATGTTCGACTTTCGCGGCCCATTCAGGCCAAACGGTATCACCCTGTTCAGCTGCCTGAGCTGCAAAATGCGTAATCGCCGCCGCAGCCGGTTTTGATAGGGGACCGACGGCTGCATGGTCGAAATATGCCCACTCTGGGGCAATGGGCATGCGGGCACGCCACCATCCCCAAGGCGAATCAGAAATTTTTATTGAGATGAGAGTTCCCCCCTACCGGCAATTCATGGGCTAGAATCAGTTATCAATTGCAGTTAATCTGCGAGTGAGACCACGTATTTCTCGATTTTATCGATACAGTCGGTTCGCCGTCTCGCTTTGCTTAATTTAGCTGCCAGACATAGGCTTGGGAAATACGGCTACCAGTAACTATACTTTGATGCACAACGTGTTTACTTCTGTGACTACTCTTCCTTTCATGTCCAATCGGCGAGGTTGTTAATGCCCAAGGCGCTTTGCCTTATCAGCCTTGTAGCGTCGATTCTGGTCGTCGTTCTGTTCCTCGCCGATATGGCGATGGGACTCCTTGGCATGCAAGATTTGGCTCCATTACGGTCAGCGAGTACGCTGATGGACCTCGTGTTCATCGTTGCAGGTGTCGTGTTGATTGTCATGAGTTGGATAACGTACCGAGAACAACGCTAGCTGATCAGAGGGATGACGACCCCGTCGCTCCCGGACCAACTCGAATCACTCCTTTGTGCCAGATGTCGCAATCTGGTACCTCGTGGCGCTGGTTCCGTCAGTACGGCTACAGCGACCTTCTGAAGATCTGAAACTGTGGCGTCAATTCACTGATGCCAGCTTCCAAGGCTCTGCTTGCTCCATTCAAGGCCCAAGCCCGTGGTACGTTCTTTGCACCATTGATGCTGACACTTGATCGCCAACATGCGGTGCTGTGCCTGACCGGTGCTATGCCTGACCGGTGCTATGCCTGACCGGTGCTATGCCTGATATCATGGTGAGACCGCAAAGTTGCGAATGTGTGATGTCATGTTCGCTGGCAAATCTGCTTGTTGTTACTGAATCAGGAGTGTTGTGATGTCATTGTCCCGCCGCCAGTTTCATCGAACGACTTGTGCCACTGCGTTGGCCGGCATGGCTTGGCCAGTTCATCAGCGAGCGTGGGCAGATGAGGCAAGCACCGGCCCGCTGGAAACGTTCGTCCCCACGCGGGCGATTACCCGAGGCCCTGCCAATCACTGGTTTGGCTACTACGACAAGCGTGAGTTTGATCCGACCGGGCGTTACGTGTTGGCGAACGAGACGTCTTTTGAGGGCCGCCCGCCCACGGGGGATGATTCAATCAAAGTCGGCTACGTCGACACGCAGAAGGCAGACGAGTGGTGCCCGCTGGGTACCAGTCGGGCATGGGGGTGGCAACAGGGCTGTATGTTGCAGTGGGTGGGTGACCAAGGCGATCAGGTTCTTTGGAATGACCGTGAAGGGGATCGTTTTGTCTGTCGCATACGGTCAATGTCGGCCGGTACGGTACGCACTCTCTCACGCCCCATTTATACGATTTCGCCCAACGGAAAATATGGTTTATCCGTCGACTTCCGCAGAATTGACAATCTTAGACCGGGCTATGGCTATGACGGTTTGGCTGATCCCTACGTGACTGAGCGCGCGCCAACCCAATCAGGTATTTGGCGAGTCAACCTCGCTACGGGAGAAGAACGCTTGATCATGTCGCTTGCTGAGGCGGCTGCGATTCCGTGGCCCGGTGGCGATCGCTATTCAGATGCATGGCATTACTTCAATCATCTGCTGATCAATCCTTCAGGAACACGGTTCACCGTGTTGCATCGTTACCGCCCCGTATTTGATCCAGAGACGCGGAGTTTTAGTGGGGTCGCAAATAATGGCTTCATTACCCGCATGATCACTGCCAACCTGGATGGTTCGCAACGCTATGTTTTGGACCCCAGCGGTCGTACCTCACATTTCATCTGGAAAAATGATGATGAGATTACGATGTGGACCCGGCCCAAGGGGGCCGGTTCAGGGTTTTACACATTCAAAGATCGAACTCGAAAAATCGTTGCGATTGGGCACGATAAGATGCCAACGAATGGGCACAACACTTACTTGCCGCATCCTTATCTAGACTGGATTCTGAACGATACCTATCCGGATCGAAAAACATCACGGCAGACCGTTTTTCTGTATCACGTGCCCAGCGATCGACGGTTCGACTTAGGGCATTTTCCATCATCGAAGGCTTATCGCGGAGAGTGGCGATGTGATACTCACCCTCGCTCCAGCGATGATGGAACGAAGATTGCAATCGACAGCCCGCATGATCACGGCCGTCAGGTTCATTTGATGGATGTTCGAAGTATTCTGGATTCCATTTGACAAGCCATTCTGATGGCCGCCGTTTGCATGATCATGGCTGGATTCACGGTGATGGTTTCTTCAGGAGGTCCAATGCAGCACCGGTCATGGTTAGAACCCCGGTGGTGAGGGTTGGCTCAACGTCGGGGTAGTATTGGCTGCTGTGCAGGGAGGGTGCTGGAACGCCAAGGGCTTTGAAGCGATCCAAACGTGATTGATGAACGCTGCCCAGTCGGTACATTAGGATTGGGATACCCTCGCGACCATAGCGGCTAAAGTCTTCGCCGCCCATCGAAGGCTCATCCACTGAAACCTTATCTGTTCCAAGCGTCGATTCGAATACTTGCTTGAGACGCGCCGTCAGGTCATCGTCATTGCGTAGTGAGGGCGTGCCTTCGCTGATGTTGATCTCTGGCGGAGGAGCGTCAAAGCTCATCGCCACGGCTTTTGCTTTGCGTTGTATCGCGCTGAGAACCTGTTGGCGAACAGCCTCGCTGTAGCTTCGCACGGTTAATTGCAACTCACATTCGTTTCCAATAATGTTGTGCTTGGTGCCTCCGTGAATTGAGCCGACGGTCACCACGGCAGGTTCGATTGGTTTGACCTCACGACTGACGATAGTTTGCAGGGCCATTACCAATTGTGCTGCTTGCACGATCGGATCAATCGTGGTGTGAGGTGCTGAGCCGTGTCCGCCGCGGCCCTTCATGCGAATGTCAACACTGTCGACGTTAGCCAACGCGTAGCCGGGTAGCACACCCACGGCACCTGTCGGTTTATCACCACTGACATGCAGGGCCAGCGCAAAGTCAGGTTTCGGGAAACGTTTGAATAAACCGTCTGTTAGCATCGCTTTGGCACCCGCACCGCGTTCTTCCGCTGGTTGCCCAATGACCATGAGAGTGCCTGACCATTGGTCGCGATGTTCTGCCAGATAACGGGCTGTTGCAACCAGATTCGTCATGTGGATGTCGTGCCCACAAGCATGCATGACGCCAGTGGTTGCACCGCCGGGTAACTCGATTTTTACATCAGAAGCATACGGAAGTTGCGTCTGTTCCATCACTGGCAAGGCGTCCAAGTCACACCTCAGCATGACCGTTGGGCCAGGACCGTTTTCGATGATTCCAACAATACCGTTTCCCCCGACTCCGGTTGTCACCTCAAACCCGCTTTTCTGCCATTGGTCGGCAATGTATTTTGCGGTTTCCTGTTCCTGAAATGACACTTCAGGGTGGGTGTGAAGCCACTGATAGGTTTTTACCAAGCTGGGTAACTGTTGTTCTATCCAAGCTTGTCGTTCTGAAATCTCGTGTGACGATGCCGGTGGGGCAGCGAAAGCCGATGAAAATGAGATCAACAGGCAAATGGTGGCGATCAAGCGTTTCACTGGGCAAGCCTTTTTCGTGAGCAGAAACTGGTGAGGCTTGAGCATTGTAAACCGAAACTGCTTTTCTGCGGGGCTTGGCCCTGCCTTATGTGCGAGGGGAGTTTGTGTTGGTATAAATCCCGGGATGGCCGCATCGATCAAATGCGGTATTTCGAACCCAAACCACTGGTCCACAAGGTGATCTTTCTATGACCCAACGTGTTCTCATCCTTTGCACAGGAAATTCCTGTCGCTCGCAGATGGCCGAATTTCTCTGGAATCATCTGGGAGAAGGCGATTGGATTGCTGAGTCTGCAGGCTCAAATCCTGCTGGCTATGTGCATCCGCTTGCTATCTCTGTGATGAAGGAACTTGATCAGGATCTAAGCAAAGCTACGAGTAAGCACGTGGATCAGTTTCGGGACGAGCCGATTGATCTTGTGGTAACGGTCTGTGACGGTGCCAAAGATTCTTGCCCCGCTCTGCCGCGTGTAGGCGAATCGCTGCACTGGCCATTTTTTGATCCCGCCGACGCTGTCGGGAGCGATCAAGAGAAAATCCAGGTCTTTCGTGACGTCAGAGATGAAATTCGAACTCGAATCAAGGATTTTCTCGCTAACTCAGGTGTGTGAATCGCGGCCACTGCACGGGTCGAAAATTGGACCGCGACACCCGGCCCCACTTGGCCAAAGAAAAACGGAGCGGTTGAATCGCTGCAAATGATGCGGCGGCTCTAGGCTCCGATGTGATCGCTAGGTGATGTTCACCGCTTTGGTAATCTGAGCGATGGTGCTTCAAGCATTATGAGAGGCAGACGCTGGAAAAATCGCTTCCGAGTGTGATTTGTCTCGAGTCGACTGTTCAGCTTTGCTCTTCGCTAGTCTCATTCTCTGTCTCTGTGACTTCAGGTGCGGGAGAGGCTGTCTCCAGTTCAACGCGTTTCACCTCGTGTTGCTTGGCAGCGCAAGCCGGGCAAGATGAGACTTCTCGCATGATCTCAACACCTTGACCGCCACGATCTGGAGTTGGCTCGTCGCGATCGCGGAAATTACGTCCGCCACCACGCTTGAATTCTCGTTTTTGGCTCGAGTAACGCTTTTCGCGAACTTCGATTACGACGCTGTGACGCGTGGTTTTGGGTGGCGTTATCTGTTGGCAGAAGTGGCAGCGAAACATGTTCCCAGTTCCTGTTTGTATTGTGTCTGCAAGCGGGTTAGCGATTCCTTGCTGGTTCCGTGTTCCTTCTTTGCAGGGAGAAACCGAGCCACGGCGGGGCATCTACGAGCCAGTTGCCATCAAACAAGGTGCTCAAGTGGAACGTGTCACGTGCTGGCAACAGCAGTTATGCCCAAAATCGAGTCGGCAGGATAGCGTGACTGCGCTGTTTCGCCTAGCCCTGTCTCTTATACACATCTCCGAGCCCACGAGACCGAGGCTGATCTC
>CAJXTM010000183.1 GCA_913061385.1 uncultured Rhodopirellula sp.
TACACGTAAGGAGTCGTCGGCAGCGTCAGATGTGTATAAGAGACAGCTTCTGGTTGCTAACGCCCCTGACGCTGAAATCACCGCGTGATGATCTGTAATCGCAAATTCATACAATCGTGCCGGTGTTGCATTATGAATGATGTCTTCAACACTCAAACCGTAACATGACAAATCAATAGGATTGACACTCATGACGCTGACTCACCGTGATTTTTGACGCGTTTAGAAGCTCGCACAACGTCACCGAAGCAAAACCATGCTCAACGCGATGCCGTCGATACAGGAAGCTCTCTGCAGGATCCTGTCGAATCGCAGAGTCTAGCGCATGAGCCAATTCATGACGACCCCATTCAAGCCTGTTCTGCGTCAGAGCTAGCTACGCCTGAGCCCCGCATGGCTCGTAACCGACGCTGTTGGCATGCTGCCAATTTGCGTCGACACTGTGCAGCGTATCACTTGCAAGTGACCGCACGCTGCTTGTGTTGAAGACCCATGAGTTTACCAATGCATTTCAGTGCATGGAAATGACGGCAGTGCCGTTGACTAGTTCGGGCCGCCAGACACGGTCCCCGTGACGACACAGGAAGCTGATTTTTCACCTGGCAAACTGGTCACTATGCGGATTTGCTGCGAAATACGAGCAGCGTTTCCGTCACCCTTGAACTCGACGGACATCAGATGCACCTTCTTTCGTCCCGTGGGGACCTTGAACTGAAACCGCTGGTCCGCGCACTGCACATCCATGATCTCGAATGGTTCATCGCCTCGGACGACAAGCCGTCTTGAAATCACACTGGTCGGTGTCGTCGTGCCGAGACTCACAGCAGCAGGCGAAATGCTAACTGAAGGACGAATACGACCCGCGATCGCCATCTCTGTGGTGGGGAATTGTGCATCATTGCTGATCAAGGTCAGACGTTCGCGGATGTCTCCCTCGTCCATCGATCCATCCAATTTGACCGACATGCGGTATTGCACCTGTCCCTGCGATCGCTGCGGCGGATCGAGACGCACCTCGAGATTTCGGCAGTGACTTCGAACGTCAGTGATTTCCCAAGCAGTACTTCCCCGGTGCGTTATCGTCACCTCCTGCTCGCGACTCGTTCCTGCCGCAAGCTCTCCATAGTTGATTTCCGGAGGATCAAACGTGATGTCTGTACGGATGTAGCCACTCACCTTCAATTGCACTTCGGCGTATGCGGGGCGATCAAACACCACCGTGATCGTTGCCGACTTCTGACCTACAAAGCTACTCGTATTGAACGTCGCTTTGACAGACGCAGTTTCGTGAGTCTTCAGTGTCTTTTGGCTAATCGTTGGCGTGGTACATCCACAGCTCGTGCGAACAGCGGCAACGTGCACATCTTCTTCATAAATATTGCTGAAGTCGAAGTGGAAGACACTCTTGGTACCACGCCCCACACTGCGAAAATCATAACTCTTCTCCTTGAACATCTTCTCAGCCCAACTTTGGGCTGAGACGTTCTGGGAGAATGCTGGCAAAAAGATTCCGAATGCAAGCAAGATCGAACATAGACCTCGACGTTCGAAACTGATCATTGTGCTCTACCGATACTGAATTAGACAAACACGCCAAAAACGCCACATCAAGGCAGACGATTGTCAGGTGAACTAATACTTCCTGTATTAACGGTTTCGGCTGTTGCGTTGAAATTTTCCAGTAATTCCACCAATCGCTCCATTGGTAATCCGACGACATTACTCTCGCTGCCCGACCGCACGAACAGCCAATCGTGGCCATCTTGGTATCCAAATGCCCCGGCTTTGCCTTCCCATTTCATGGAATCGAGGTATTCGTCAAGCATATTTTCCGTCAGCGGCAACATTTCCAATTCGGTCCGAACAACATCGACAACGCAGCGATTTTGCTGGGCAGACCACAGACACACGCCCGTATAGACGTCATGTCGACGGCCACTGAGCAAACGTAAAATTTCTTCGGCGTGTTCCTGATTGCGAGGTTTTCCAAGAATTTGGCCAACGCAGGATGCCACCGTATCTGCCGCCAGCACGAAACCAGAATCAATTCTCGAGACTACATCTGCGGCCTTTCGGTAAGCATAGCGAGCCACCATTTCGGGGGCGGTCTCACGGCTGCACATCCCGCACTCCGCATCATCAGCTGCGACCATCACCGTAAAATCATATCCCGCAGCGGTCAGCAACTGAGCTCGCCTGGGTGAACCACTTGCCAGAATCAGCGACTCCGCAGTGGGCAGTGAAACTGCTTGCAATCCGCTCATGAACGGTGGTTTACTTGGTTCGCTCATCGGGACACGACCGCAGAATGAATCGAGGATTGTTATGCGTCAGGACTGGTGGGAGGATCTTCTGGTTCGGAAGCTCCATCTCCCTCAGTGCCGGGAGGCGTCCCATCGGGACCTGATGAGGTGTCACTCGGCGGAGCGGGGTCAGAATTCGGCTCGATATCAGCAGGTTGATCTCCTACCGGTTCGACACTCGCGGTTGCAGCCGACTGCTGCCGCTGCTCCAACTGCCGAACAGCACTCCTGAGCGATTCTAAAAGCCGTGGCACTTGCCCTGCTGAAACGAATACCCGAGCGCTGACTGCTGACTGTGGAAAGAAGCTTGTCAGGAAATCGAGCCCGAATTCACTGGCTCCATGACCGATCATCACGCCGTTGGCGTAGACACCACTGAGCACCTCGTCGGGAAGTTTGAGATCGTCGTAAATTTCCTGGGGTGTTGGACGCCGGGCCTGATTTTGATTCTGTGGAGGCGTCGGTAGCTCTCCGAAGCGTGATTTGTAAAGGTCCAAGTTGGTATTGAGGGCGTCAATGAACTGCGGCATCACTGGATGCGGCACAATGACTCGGCGGGCAACACGGTGCGGTCTGCCAATCGTTTGCAGAAAGTCGACGACGTACTCGCTAGGGCCCGTCATCACGATAGCCCCCGTGCTGAAGCAACCGTCTGCAACATGGTCTGGAACACGTGCTCTGAGGGCTGGATTGCCCTCGTTGGGATCAGGGCGATCAGCCGGCGAAGGTGAATCCGAGGACATGCGTTGCATCACCCGATGTTGCGTGAAATGGTTGGTAAAACAGTTTTCCAAGGCGTGCTCGACAACAATCTGGCCTTGGGGCAGTCAGTTACAATTCTAAGCATCTCTGCGGAATCGCCCACCCCCAAAGCCAAAACACCCCAATCGTTTTATCTTCACACCCATCTGTCTTCAACATTCGAGAAACCACACGACACCACAGCTCCACGGGCACCTGCATCTGCAACGAGTTCGTGGATCAAGGCTTTGGTCGCCGAGCAGGTTTATCAATACTTTCGTGTTTCGCTTGGTTCAAACACCGTTGAAATCAGCCCACGAGGCTCCCCAGACTCACCCCTGCCCCCGTTTCGCCTGCTCAAGTTCTTGCCTCACGCGTTCAGGAGTCGCGGTTCGACGGGGCCGCACCAGTGCCGAGTTCATGACCAGGATGCCGCACACCCCGAAAACACCCACCATTCCAATCACCTGAACAAGCGCTGAACAATCGTCTCCATCTAAAATGCTGGAGAGCGTCCAGACCCAGTTTGTTGCCTGCCATGACGAATACGGGAAGGATAAGAAATCGTTGAAGTAGAGCTGAACCCCGTACGGCCCCACAGATGCGAACACAGCCACAACCACCAACGCAGCAAATCCAACCTCAACTCGGGGATTATTCTTACGACGCAGGCTTCGCATCAATCCATAGACGAGCAACAAAAAGCATGTCAAATAGGACACGAATGCAAACACAAACTGCATCACCATTCTTTGCTCACGCGCCGTAAACGAGGAAGTGACCTGCCCATTAAACACAAGCACCGTCCCAACTGCCATCACAGCTATCAAAAACAGATTCAATGTTGAAAAAATCAAACCTGTTGCGGGGCCGGGGGTCAACCATGTGAGGACAGATCGACCTAAGAAACTTTGCGGTAGGTCTCTCTGAACTCTCGATGTCAGGACGGGTGATTCCGCAACCAACATACTGCTCGCCAGGGTCCACAGAAGCATCAGTCCGCCCACCCCAAAATATAACATCACAAACACTGCTTCCGTTCCCATGCTCCCCAGACTGACCCACGCTGCAACACTCGCGTTGACCAAAAGCAATGCGACGCGGATCTTCGTGGATCGATTCTCGCTGGGCGGGGTTAATTGGGCTGCCGTCAAAGTCAACAACAGATAGCCCAATGCCGGGGCAAGCAAAACCACTCCGCCCACAATCGGAATCCCTTGGTCAAGGTCATTAGCCCACAAGTTCCCGAACGTAATCAACTCATACGCCGCGAGCCCCAGAACCCACTCTGCACCAATAAGCAGCATGATGACGACCAGCAACATCGCGACACGTCCAGTACGAGACTGGGACAGGGGAGCAAAAAACAAAGCCACGATCGTCATCAGGATGCCAGCGAGCGTCAACATGGCAAGCAGAGCGACCGTCGTCGGGAAATCAACTCCCCTTAGAGTGTAGGCATATGAAATGCAGGGAAACAACACGACAAAGTACAGCAGCATTTGCAGCATTGCACTGGCGAGCTTGCCCAAAACAATTTGCTTGGGTGACAATGCCGTGATCGACAGCAGCTCTAAAGTCCCATCATCGATTTCGCCTTCAAGCGATCGGTAAGCAGCTAGAGGCACCACCAGCAACATGGGGAGGGCAAGCACAAAATAGTACCCAAACATCATTCGGGGCGCAGATGGCGTGTCGTAGATTGCCGGCATCAATGAAAAAGTGCCGACAATGGTCCACGAGAAAGCAGCGAACAACAAGAGCGAGAAGGTAATCACGAACTGTCGACTCTTCAACGCCTGCCGAGTCTCTTTGACCAGAATCGGGTTGAACCGATCGCCCCACCTCTCGCACCATGCATCAATCTTTTCCATGCGTCGCTGAGAAGAGTTCACAGAATCTCCAGCCATCGCGTCCTGCGGAGAATTCACGGGCGGTACAACAGCAGCCATCAAACACTCCCCCAAAATGAATAGCCAGCGAGCACCAAGATTAAAGTCCACAACTGAACCAAGCTTGAAATCTGCAACCGGCGGGGCAGCCCCCGATTTTCATCAACCCGTATCACCAAAAATCTAAAAGACGACTCACCCAGACCATGGGAAGAATGATCACAATATTCATTCCTGTCATTTGCCACATTCATTGGTTTCGTCTGTTTTCTCACTGCACTAGCCCCTCAGTAACCTGCAGAAACACATCCTCAAGACTTTTCCGATGTGACGTGCATTCAGCAACAGGAAACCCTTGGGTAATCAGCAAAGCCAAAAGCTCAGCCTGATCCTTCACGTCGCCAGAAAACACGAAACGCAACAACTCTCCGTCAGTGACGACTTCTTTTACATACGGCAGTCTCATGAGGACAACTGCCGCTTCACTGGAACGATCCAGAACACGGAGCGTCAACTCAATTTCATCTGCCTGTTGCCGTTGAATTTCATCAACGCTACCGGTCGCGAGTAATTTCCCTTGCTCAAT
This sequence comes from uncultured Rhodopirellula sp., assembly GCA_913061385.1. Classification (GTDB taxonomy): domain Bacteria; phylum Planctomycetota; class Planctomycetia; order Pirellulales; family Pirellulaceae; genus Rubripirellula. Next base: position 5,523 of record CAJXTM010000183.1, read on the forward strand.
GATTCCTACCGAATCACACATTTCTGCCAACTCGGTAAGTATGTGGCTGCTAATCAGTACTGTCTTTCCCTGATCAGCCAAATCTCTGATCATCCTTCTAAGGTCAATGCGAGCCCGAGGATCCAATCCGGCTGCCGGTTCATCGAGAATGAGAACAGCAGGATCATGAATTAAAGCACGCCCCAGACAGAGCCGCTGCTTCATGCCTTTACTCAAACCGCGAATCGGTTTGTGCGCCATTCCCTCAGTACCGGTGAACCCCAGCACCCAACGAAGTCTCTGATTACGTTCTGCTCCAGATAACCCGTAAGCCCTTGCAAAGAAATCCAGATATTCACGGCAATTAACGTCACGGTAGGTACCAAACGAGTCAGGCATGAATCCAAGCCGCTTCCGTACCAACGCTGGATCATTCACACAAGACAAGCCATCAATGAATGCGTCTCCATAGCTGGGCAAATCAAGCGTTGCCAAAATACGCATCGAGGTCGTCTTACCGGCACCATTGGGACCAATGTAACCAAACACGTGCCCCCGTTTTACACTAAACGAAACATCATCAACCGCCTTGGTGTCGCCAAACAAACGATGCAACCGCCGCATCTCGATGCAGTCATCAGATCGCACATGAACGGGTGCTGAATATCCCAAATGCGGCTTCCCCTCGGCGATGCTTCTTTCTTTCAAGCCATCTCCTCCGCTGATCATCCCATCAAGATCACCTGCTGAAACCCTAGTCTGCTCGAAGACCTCAAATTTCTTTCCTGACTGCTTAACCCCTTTTTCATTTTTCATGGCAGTGTCCCGAGCACATAACGCACACTATTTTCGAGGCTGCACCCAGCAACTGCCGACGCATCCTGCGTTACATCGCATAGGGCGACAAACGACCCGAATGGAAGGTCACCACTCACCTGTAGGGTTTGGCGAAGCCAATACTCGAATCTGCCCTCTGTACCGAACCTCTGAACCATCAGCAGCCTGTTCAACTCAGCCGTGAAGTCATGTGTCCCCGTGCGTCGCCAAGAAGAATTACTACCGCCTCGGGACCCACTGATGGCAACTGGGTTGTAATCGAGATAATACTTGCCAAGCACCGGTGCTGCGGCCGAACTGGTAAGTTCCAACGCAATTTGGGAATCACCTGACTCGAGATTTTTTATTCGCCAGTAGCGCCCTTTCCGATCACGAACGATCGCATCGTTGACCCGGAAACCAAAGCCATTCTTCACTTCACATTGCTGACTTTTTGAAGCGGCGATTTTGATCGTCAAACACCCAACATCCAAACGAGGTCGCTGCGAAACGAATTGCTTCTGCTCTCGGGAGGGAAGGAAACTGGAACTGAACCGCTGCATACCTTGGGTCACTGTCACCGAGCCGAGCGGCTCTTTGAGGAGTCGATGCCGAGCCTCCCAACTGGTTGAATCGGGTCGTCGCACAGCAAAAACTTCCGAGTCCCCGGGAAAGGTCAGCCCAGCACCTGTCTCTTATACACATCTCCGAGCCCACGAGACCGAGGCTGATCTC
>CAJXTM010000184.1 GCA_913061385.1 uncultured Rhodopirellula sp.
TACACGTAAGGAGTCGTCGGCAGCGTCAGATGTGTATAAGAGACAGCACCAGAAGAATGGATTGATTTCCCGAAACCCATCCCGCAGGACAATCTTCATGTAGAACGATCGAATCACCATCCGAAACCGGCACCCTATGCTGAATTGGATTGAGCCGATCGGCTGATATTTGGCACGTGGCAGCGATCGTCTGCAGGTGGCCTCCCCTAAAAAAGGGATGAGGATCGAATGGCGGTGGCTCAAACTCTTGCATATTTCCGTGTACGATTGGCACCATGAAAAACATTCGATCTTTTATCGCCATCCCGCTCGCACCCGATGTCAATCGTAATGCGACCCGGATGCTGCAGCGACTGAGTCAATCAAGTGACGGCATCAAGTGGGTCCCCACTGACAATCTGCACTTGACCCTCAAATTTCTTGGTGATGTGGATAATACGGAAGTACCCGACGTTTGCAACGTAATCCACAGGATCTGCTCACACCAATCACCATTTCATTTGAAATTCGGCGGTACAGGCGGCTTCCCGAGTCTGGAACGCCCCCGCATTTTATACGCCGGAGTCGACGATGCATCAGGGGCATTGACGGAAATTGTGGCTCAACTCGAAACATCCCTGGCTGAGCTTGGATTTAAACAGGAACCACGGGATTACATTCCCCACCTAGCCCTCGGACGCACACGCAGTGCATCGCGACTGGCCAGCAGTGATGTGATGGAACGCCTTGCTGCTGAAGAGAATTCAGAACTGGGAGGCATGCTAGTCGATTCACTGCAGCTGGTAGCCAGCTTTCTTGACAAGTCAGGCCCAACATACCAAGTCATGGACACAATCCCGCTGGATTCGTGAATGCCTACTTGGCTATTTCGAACGGAATATCGGAGTTGCCATACTTCTTACCGTTACGATCTTCCATCGTCAGACGCAGCTTGTAAGTACCCGCAGGCAATTCCTGTGGGATCAACATCTGATAGGCGATGAAGTAGTCACGCAAGTAATTGCTTGATACCTGCTGGTCTGCGGGCAGTAACTGGCTGAGTACTTTACGATTTTCGGAATCGTAAATATCATAGCTTCCCTGCAAGTGCGTCTCGAAACCACCGTCCACTCGTTTGGCGGTAAAGTTATCGATCTCACAGTACAAAATGACCTGTTGGCCGGCATCGAAACGATTCCCTTCGAAACGTTTGAATTGCCCATACGACTGAATGTCCGTGCAAAACGCCAATGCCCGTACTTCGAGCGCATCTGTCGCTGCTGCGGCAAATTTGGCGGCTTCACGAATCTGCGGGATAGCAGAAGTAAAGCGTCGACTCGGTGATGTAGGGTGACCGTCCGGATCAATGATTGTCCACAAGCCCAGCAGCTGATATCGCAGAAATTCCTGTTCAGCCTCAGTTAAACCGCTAATTTTTTCTACTGCGGCATCAGGATCACCTGACAGCACGAGCAAGTGTCGCAAACGAATCAAACGAGCGGTCCGCACTGCAGGTTCCTCACCTGCTGGAGCAATGCTGAGTTGCTGAGCCAAAGCATCGTAAAGTACGTCTTCGGACAACTCCGACAAAAGATCACGAGAAAAGGCCTGAACAATCCTGCTATGCGCAGACTCACTTTGGGTTGCGCTAACCGTTCGAATGGTGGTGCGATCTGGATTGGTACCGCTCTCTGCATTCGCTACGTCGGCATAGTTCTGCAGTAGCTTCTGTGCCACCGCATCTTTCTCTTGTTCAGACAACGCAGTCGGCTGTACATTCTTCAACGCGACGTTGTCTGCAGCAGCTTGGTCCGATTCAAGCCCGACACCGATGCGTGAGGGAGTGACTTCGGGAACAGAATCTCGGGATGGCGGCAATACGGGCAACCTGCCCATCGCCCCTGATGCCAAGTCAATTGGATTGGGTTGGGTTGTCCGATCTGCGGTAACTAGTTCGCTCTTCAATTGTTGGCGAATTCGCTCGCGTTCCTCGGCTGGCAGACTGTTGATTCTTGCGATTACGTCAGACGCGTCACGCAGCTGCGTGACGTCAGGAGCTTGAAGATCGCTGCTTAGCGTCTCGTTCGACTTTGCTTCAGCAGCAACATTTGCTGATTGCGGGACTGATTTTTTTGGAATGCTGTCCACGTTTGCCACCACTTTCGCGGTAGCTGCTGAATCTTTTTCAGCAGCGCTATCAGCATTCTTCTGCAGGGAAGCAGGCCGCACTTCCAAACTCCGAGCGCCGCCTAAACTCGTCTCGCCAGATTGCTTTCCGGCGGCTTCTGAACGCAAGGAAGATGCAAGCCGCTGCTCAGGAGAGTCGAGCTCAGTCAATTCAACATCATTACTCTTGCTAACTTGAACCTGACGACCAAATTTCTGTGCTCCCCGACACCCACCAGCGATGGTGGTCACGAGGATCATCATCCAAGTCATGATTCGATAAGTTGTGGCGTACATCCCTGCCTCGCTTGCAATTGACATGCATCAATCCTGTCCGAGGTCACGCAACCTCTGAAGAAAATCTCTCTTATCGGCGCGACAGTACGAAATGTGCCCTTGGCACCACAACGCCAAACCGGGAAATGAACGGCAACAGCCGGACGAATTCTTTTTCCAAGTGACGATTCCCAATCCTCAACAGCAAAACACCACAGTTTCAACACAAAATCGACAAACGCCCGAAAGACGACCTTTCTACAGTTGCAAGCATAAAAACTGTACGCCATCACCATTCCACAGCAGATAAAAACAGCTCTGAGTCCACCAAACAAATAAAGTGATCACTCTCGCCCAACATCATGGACTTTGTAACGGTGCACTGTCTGGGTTGCTATGATGAGCCCTTAAAATCGAGAGAACCACCAAACAGCAAGTGAAAGCGAGGTCACTCCGTCCTTCACCCTGACCGCTAAACTGGGCCAGAGCAAGCGATACCACCTCCAATGCTGACGAGGTTCATAATGCTTGCTGATACGTCGTCTCGAACCATCCAGAGACTTGCGACTTTCTTCCGAACCCGATCGTGAATTAACAGCAAAACGATGAACCACCTTGCCTGGGAAGTCCGCGTAACGCTGATCTCGATTTTCGCACTGCTTGCAACTTCCAATTGCATGCTGTTTATCAAGATGCGTTACTACTCCGGGACCAACGACACGTTGATACGCCATCGCATTCGAACATGGTGGGCCCTGGCAGCAATTTTCTCTCTGGCTTTGTGCATATCTTCGCAGGGTGGAGTGGTATTCTTCGGATTTATAAGTTTCCTGGCGTTGAAGGAATTTCTTTCAATGTCGCCGACAAGACGTGCTGATCGCCGAGTTCTTTTTTACGCCTATCTTTCGATAGTTCCCCAATATTATTTCGCGAGCACCGACAACTATCAGATGTTCCTCGTATTCATCCCTGTAATCATGTTTGCCTGGTTACCGACCCGGATGTGGATGATTGGTCAAGGTGATGGATTTCAGAATGCGGCAGGTACCTTGCTGTGGGCACTCATGATCACGGTTTACAGCTTGTCACACACGGCGTATCTGCTGACCCTGCCATTGGAACAACACATATCCAATGGCCCCCTTGGTGCGATAGCGATTCGCTCCCACCACCCCGGCCCCGGCTTATTGATTTTTCTGATTTTAATGGCTGAAACGAATGACATTTTCCAATACGCGTTTGGAAAAGCTTTCGGCAAGACTCAGGTGTCGCCAACCATCGCACCTGGCAAAACTTATCTAGGTCTGATCGGCGGGATCATCTCAACGACTTGCTTGGCAGGCGTGGTGGGTCCCTTGATTACTCCCATGGATCTTGCAAATTCGTTCATTGCAGGCTTCATGATCGCCTGCGTAGGGTTTGCGGGCGAACTTTGCATCTGCGCGCTGAAACGCGACCTGAAAATCAAGAATTTCGGCGCGACGCTACCCGGACATGGCGGAGTGCTGGACCGCGTCGGAAATCTGGTCTTCAGTGCACCATTGTTCTTCCATTTCATTCATTACTGCTATCACCAATGAACCAAATCCTGCGACTAGCTTTTTTTGCTTTTATCGTACGTCCATTGATGATGATTGTCTTGGGGACCAATGTACGCCGCAGCGAACTGCTACCAACTTCTGGGCCAGCGATCATCGTCGCCAACCACAATAGCCACCTTGATGTGTTCGCCCTCATGAACGTACTGGGCTTAAAACGTTTGCAGATCGTTAGACCAGTTGCCGCTGCTGATTACTTCATGACACGTCGACTACGACGATGGTTTGCAACACGCATCGTAGGCATCATTCCAATCGATCGCAGCAAGATGCGTCGTGAAAAAGGCAAACATCCACTGGATCCCATCTCTGAAGTGCTTGATGCCAATGGCATCGTTTTGCTATTTCCTGAAGGTACCCGTGGCGAGCCAGAAACAATGGATGAATTCCAGAGCGGTGTAGCGCATATCGCACGCCGACACCCTGACATCCCAATCACACCTGTTTTCATGCACGGCCTTGGCAAGGCCCTGCCCAAGGGAGAAGCCTTACTGGTTCCGTTCTTTTGCGACATGTTTGTGGGTAAACCACTCGACAGTCAACTCAAAAAGCGTGAGCTGATGAACCAACTGAGCTCATCCATGGACGAGCTCGCTGCAGAGTTACCCATGGAAGCATGGAGCTAAGAACAAACAATCCTCGAAGGGACCAATGCTCCGACACCTACAATCTCGTCCTGCTCAAAAGTCCCTCGGACGCATGAAGCGTAAAATGCATTGCATCCCGATCGCTCATGAATCAGCAGCGTCGACGGCATAAGCCTCTTTTTCAAAAGGGTTATCCCGGTAACCATCCTTGCCCTGCAGATAAAGAAATGCAGATGCAAGAAGATATGCGGGGACAAACACTACGCCCCAACGCTCATATTGACGCACATGAACGCGTTCATGCTGTCGCATAACTCGTAACATTTCGTTGTCCCGCGCCAAAACCGCGTGGCCGAACGTAACTGCATTTGCAGCGACAGGAAAACGCTTTAATACGGAAGCGATTGCCGGACTGTGAATTTCAAACACACCATCGCGGTATTGAAATCGTCCCGCAAGCAGCAAACCACAGGCGAAACCAAAAAGCGTGTAGGGGAGGGGCCACAGATACGCAGCAAGTCGAATCAATTGGTGCATGTGTTAATCCCCAAACCGAGAACAGCCCGGACGCGACCACGCATCAGTGTGATCACCGTTCCAGGCTGCTCATGATTTGATCAGAAGTCGGCAGCAACCGACATCGGACGCAATGACTAAGCGTCAATAAAATCGTCGGATTCTTCGCTGATGGACTCAGCATCACTCTCATCTGCTGCTGATACTTCCTCCTCAAAACCGAGTATATCCGCCTGCTCTTCTGTCAGCTGGTAGTATCCTAATGCACGGATCACTTCGAGCACTTCACTGCAAGTTGGAAACATGCGTCCTGCATCACGCTTGTAGTCATCCATCGCACGCATGAACTCGATTTCCGGATTGCTGTAATCGCGTTCGCAGGTTGTGGGATCAATGTGGCGACGACGTTGTTTCTTGCGACGTGGTTCGATGACCACTCCTGTGTCCAAATTGTCCGTGCTTCCCTCGTCAGTCACGGTGTTTTCGGCTCGTCGATCGGCGCTACGTCGGTCAAGAGTAAGAACGTTCTCTTCAGTGTTCTGATCAATGCTGGAATCAGTCATGTCTATGTCCTTGGATGTTGGGAAGGTACCTGACTTTTCCGTGTCCCCGTGATAGAAGGCACAGAGTGGAAGTGTGGCAAAAAACCCTAGCACACCAACTGGGTAAAGCCGGGGGATTAAAGCACAATTGACGACCAGAAAAGCCTGAACAGATAGGCAAGAACGCCACCTGTAACGCCTGTAGCGATTGGCGAGCCAGTTAGCCTGAAAGAGTACCTAACCCACCCTCAATCGTTGCGGCAATGACCTCAGTCCGATGGATCATTGGGGAGTCCATGGCCCTTCGCCTCAACGTGTGCACGTGGCAACCACCGCCGAGCGAGCCCAGCCACCACAACGGGCACAACAACCGAAATCGCGAGTGCCAGTGGCAACCACTGATTTCGCTCCGCGTAATCACCAAAGGCTGCGTATGCGATCGCGATACCAAGGTTGCTACTCACAATGGCTGGCAGGAATCGTCGCCAGGCAAGTTGGTGAATCCCCGCCATCAAAACACTTGCCTCAGCAAAAACCGGCATCGCCCTTGCCAACACAAGAACCAGCGGACCGTACCGATCATTCATCTCTCGAATCCGCTCCAGGTCCCGCCCCCGCGAAAAATAGAGAGCAAACGCTCGACCATATCGGCGCGATAACGCGAACCCTATGATCGCACCCGAGTTCATTCCCAACCACGTAGCTAACGTCCCCCAAAACCAACCAAGTTGCCATCCACTGAGAGTACTGATCACGCTAGATGGAATCGGCAACAGGACATCGGTTGCTAAAAGCCCCACAATCAAAGCGAATGTGGCGACTGGTTCAGGAGGATTTTCAGCGAACCCTCTGAGCCACTCGTTAACTTGGCCTCCCAAAAACAAAAAGGGCAGGATTGGCACAAGCAAGACAACACACATCAGTGGCAGAGTTCGAAACAACTCACGCACGATGGACCCCAGTCCAGTCAATGGCCGAATCTAGATACTGAATCAAATCCATGGGACTTCGTGATACTCCAATGCCCACTCTCGCATATATCGCACATGTTGAGGATCGACGCGATAAACAATCAAGTCTGGATTATCAATTGACCCAAGGTAATTGCGGAGCAGGGGATTTTCATCCCAGATTTGCTGCAACAAATTGCGATCCTGCTCTACATTCGCTACGCCTGTAATCCGCACCTGATGATGGTTCTTATCGAGGTAACACAACTCGACCTTGGGATTCGCTGCTATTTCCTGCGTCTTGTGGTACGCGTGCAAGTTGGCAATGTAAACCGTGAAGCCATCGGTTCGGACAGGGGACACAGGACGCACCCGCGCTTGGTCGACATCCATCGAAGCCAGATAGGGAAACTTGTCATTTTTCAGCACC
>CAJXTM010000185.1 GCA_913061385.1 uncultured Rhodopirellula sp.
CGAGATCAGCCTCGGTCTCGTGGGCTCGGAGATGTGTATAAGAGACAGTCATTTTACCGCTTTGTTTCAGTTCACTGCAGTCTTCCCGTTTACGCACCAGGCCATGAAACTATTCACTCATCACTGTAAGCATGTGTTGCTTCTCAAATTGACGATTGCATGGTCTGCATTGTTGGTAATGAACATCGTTCGTGCTGAGGAAGGTACCATCAGTTTCAAACGTGATGTCGCGCCTGTTTTTCTTGAAAACTGTATTGCCTGTCATGATGCAAAGAAAGCTGAGGGTGGATATCGCATCGATACGTTCACGGAATTGTCCAAGCCCGGTGATAGTGGTCTGCTGCCGTTAGCAGGCACGCAGGACGACGTTGCTGAACTGTTGCGCCGTCTCAAAACAGAAGATCAATTTGAGCGGATGCCAGCAGAAGCGGAGGCAATCGATCCAAGCCAAATTCAAGTGGTGGCTGACTGGATTGAGCAAGGTGCCCAGTTTGATGGCGACAATCCTGATGAGAGGTTGTCCTTTGTGATCCCACCGCGGGACTACCCGCCCGCTCCCACACCGTATCCGGCACGATTGCAAGTGACAGCACTGGCATTTTCAAGTGACAAGAATCTGATTTACAGCGGTGGTTACCACGAGATTCTCGTCTGGGATATCGACGGGAATCTGCAGCATCGGATTGGGAATGTGGGACAGCAGACGTTCGCGATTGAGTTTCCGCCTAAGACCTCCGATGATAAGACTCCAGGGGTTGATGGCAATTGGGTTGTGGTTGCCAGCGGCAGTCCGGGACTGGGTGGCGAGGTGCGTCTCATTGATTTGACGAATCATCAAGTCACTGCCGTGCTTGCACGATGCGATGATCTCATTCTTGATTTGGCATTTCGCCCTGATGGGAAAAAACTCGCGATTGCGGCAGCCGATAAGACGATTCGAATTGTCGATATGGAATCACAGGAAATTGAGCAAACACTGCTCAGTCATGCCGATTTTGTCACCGCGATTGCTTGGAGTGCTGACGGCACAAAGTTGGTGTCGGCAAGCCGTGATAAATCGGCAAAGGTATTTAACGCTGAGACGGGGCAGTTGCTCGTTAGCTATCAAGGCCATGGTAATGCGGTCCGTGGCGTCTGCGTTTTGCCAGATGGAAAGCAGGTCGTTTCCACAGGAAACGATAATAAGATGCACCGTTGGAATATTTCCGATGCCAAGAAGACAGTGGAGATAGCGATCGGGGGTGAAGGCTACCATATCGAACCTGCGGACAACTGTGTGCTTGTTCCTTCAAGTGATAAGCGACTGCTGAAAATCGATTTGGCCAACAATAAGGTGACAACAGAGTTCAAGGGGCACGCTGATTGGGTGCTGTGTTCTGCGGTTCATCCTGATCTTGGGAAAGTTGCCACCGGTTCCCATGATGGTGAGATCCGAGTCTGGGATCTTGCAGATGGAACCATGATCAGTCGTTGGCTGGCGCAACCGCCTGACGCTGGCGATGTGAAGTCTGACGACGCTAAAACAACGCCGTGATTGGTTTTCCGTGCTCCAGTAAACTGTACGGTCGCCCTTGGTTATCACGGGCAATCAGGTCGCTGGTTCCCGTGGCTTGGTAGACCGTCTTGGTAATGTCCGCTGGGGTCACGGGATGGTCACTTGGATATTCGCCAAAGCGATCGCTTGATCCATATGATTGGCCACCCCGGATACCGCCGCCCGCCATCAAGACACTTTGGCAATGTGTCCAATGGTCGCGTCCTGCACCACTGACACCACCCGAGCGTCGGTCGCCAATTTTGGGCTGACGTCCCATTTCACTGTTTACCAGTAGCAGGGTTTCATCGAGCATGCCCTGTTGGGCTAAGTCTTCTACGAGCGCTGAGAATGCTTGGTCAAATTCAGGAAGCAGGTGATCTTTCAAGCATCCAAAATTGTTGCCATGCGTGTCCCAACCGCCGGCGCTCTTGCACTTGTCTTTGATCTTTTCGTTCTCTTTCCAGAATACGGTCACAAAGGGGACCTCTGCTTGCACCAAGCGACGAGCCAGCAGCAGGCTCATGGCATTGACTGATTTTCCATAGCGATCCCGAACCGACGAGGGTTCCTGTTCAAGATCAAATACAGTGGTGGTCTCACTGGCCAGCAGCAGGTTCATCGTGCGTTCTTGGTGCTGTTTCCAAATCCGCACCTGCGGTGATGACTCAAATTCGCTTCGCGCCTGATCCAGTGTCTTAAACAATTGCTGCCTTGATAAGAAATGCTCTCGGGTGACATCACCGGAAACCATCAATGACGGCGATTGGAAAACCAACGGCTGATCAACCGAACCGTCTACATATAACGGATCAAACTCGACTCCCAGTTTTGCAGCAAATTGACCGGGTCGTGTGTACGGTTTACGACTTGGCATGTGGGGTAGTGTGATTGCGCCCGGAAGAGTGGTTTGCCGATTCGCGCGAGAACTCACCACTGATCCCATGAACGGCCAATCATCTGAGTAAGGCCTGCGGTCGTTTCCTTGAGTTTTGAACGTCTCGTCTGGGACGTGTCCAGTCAGGTTGTAGTAATAGCCGGCATGGTGATCATTTGTGTTGACCGTTCCACCGACAGAGTGAACCACGGACAGATGATGTGCTTGTTTTGACAGCAGGGGAAGGTGTTCGCAAAGCCTGATGTCGGGCGCAGAAGTGGCGATGGGTGAGAATGGTCCACGATACTCGCTGGGGGCATTTGGCTTCATGTCCCAGGTATCGAGGTGGGAAGCTCCACCACATAAAAAGAACAGGATCACAGATTTGGCGCTTCCGCCATTCAACTGGTTGTTGGCTCTTGCCCGCTCTTCGGAAAATACCGGTTTTGGGTTTCCTAAACGCAAGCCTGCATAACCGGCGGCAGAAGCGACAAGAAAGGAGCGACGATCGGTCGACATTCGAAAATCTCCTTGGACAGGTAACGTGGACCCGCCCAGTTTAGCCTCGTTCCAGTCGGCGTGTGAGCCGATTTTGTGGATGATGTGTAAATCATTACGCCAGATGTACTGCCACATCTGATGTCAGAGCAACTGGGCATCGAGAAACTGGCTGAGAAAATGTTCTGGTTCAGTTCAGCGAAGTTTGCTTTTCTTGCTGAACCGATGCATCGAATGTTCCACGGGCGTTAAACTGTAAGCAAAAGCGAGTGAATTTGATCACTTCGCAACAACTTACCGTATCAGTTTGCGTTGAAGATAAAAAAATGCGATTTGCCCATTTTGCTGCTGTCTGTTTGGCTTTGGTTTGTGCTCGTGGGCTCGGCGATGAACGACCCCATGTCGTGATTGTGATGGCCGATGACCACGGTTACGGAGATACGGGGTACACGGGACACCCGTTCGTGCAGACGCCGAATCTGGATGCGATGGCTGAGGGCGGGGTTGTGTTCAATCGTTTTTATGCCAGTGCACCTGTGTGCTCACCCACACGGGCTAGTGTCATGACCGGTCGCCATCCTTTTCGTACCAATGTGCCAAATCATGGGCACTATATGCGGCCTCATGAAACGACCATCGCTGAGGTGTTGAAAGATGCCGGCTATGTGACCGGCCATTTCGGAAAGTGGCATATCGGATCAGTGCAGCCCGACAGTCCCACTAGTCCTGGTGGGGCAGGGTTTGATGAATGGCTTTCAGGACTGAACTTTTTTGACAACGATCCCTATCTCAGTCGAAACGGAAATTACGAGCAGATAAAGGGAGCGGGGACAGTGATCAGTATGGATGCCACCATCGACTTCCTGACGAGGCATCACGCGGGTGAACAGCCAATGTTCGCTGTCACTTGGTTTCCTGCACCGCACGATCCTCAGGAGGAACTACCGGATCTGCCAAAAGCCAGCAAACTGTACAGTGATGAGAATACAAAAAAGCCAGGTTACTTTCGAGAGATTACATTACTCGACCAACAGATCGGCAGATTGCAGCAGACATTGACTGATTTGGGGATCCGAGATAACACGCTTTTTCTGTACTGCAGTGACAATGGTGGTCTGGTTCAAGCTTCATCGGGTGGCAGAGCAAAAAAAGGCAGCATTTACGAAGGCGGATTACGTGTTCCTGCTATCCTGCAGTGGCCTGCCAAGTATCAGGCCAGACAAGTTGACACACCCGCGTTTTCGTCCGATATCTATCCCACAATCCTTGCCGTTGGCCAAGCCAAGGTCGAGCATCAAACCCCGCTTGATGGGATCAATCTTGATGACGTGATTTCGGGTGAAAGGACCACGCGTCCTGGCATGGGTTTTTGGCATGGATTTCGGGACGGTCAGGGAACATGGAGTGACAGAATTATCAAGGCTCTGATGGAAGCCAAGTTGGCGGGGCAGCCCAATCCGCATCCCGAACGAATTCTTAAAAATGTCAATGTGTTTCCAGAACTCGATAGTCTTGACTCACGCGGGCACGCTGCTTGGAATGCATGGCCCTGGAAGCTGCATCGAATTGAGAATCGAGGGCAGGTCAAGTACGAGTTGTATCACCTGGTGAACGATCCCATGGAAACAAAGGATCTCAGCAATCAGGAACCAGAACATGTTCGCGAACTGACAACTGCATTGGAGGCATGGCAACATTCCGTTCTGAGAAGTTGGTCGGGCGCGGACTACCGCCAATAAACGAAATGGACTACTGCTGTTGTTGTCGCTACGGCAGGTGCCTGCGTAGGAAAATGTCCATGTCGGATACCATCTCATCGAGCCACGGTAAACGATTCCAGCAGCCATGCTTGCCATCTTTGTAGATCTTGATGTCCGTGTCGATTCTAAGGTTGGACAAGCGGTCACGCGAACGTTGATTCCTCGCAGGGTTGTCATGTTCACCTGTCATGAAGAGTATTGGGCAGGTGTTCATGTTGATTTGGACAAACGCGTCTGCGTCTCGGTACAGAGCTGGTTTCTCATCGACAGTTCCACGCAGCCAGCTGTTGGAATTTGAGAAACCCTTTCCGCTTCTTGAACGTTCAGCGACGCTACCTGTAAGCATTTCCAATGGGCCTGCCATGACCACTGCGGCTTGTATTTTGGACGACCGCTCCGGGTTTCCGCCATCACCCAGCAGATTTGTATTTCCACTTCCCGATGCCATCAAGCCGACCAGATGTGCGCCAGCAGATCCACCCACAGCACCAATGCTGTTAGCATTGATATTCAGTTGACCCGCATTCGCACGCAGGAAGCGAACCGCCGCAAAACAGTCGTGGATGGCGGCGGGAAAAGCCGCTTCATCAGCTAGGCGATATTCGATCGCTGCGACGACGTAGCCGAGATTTGCCAGTCGAATCGATAGAGCTTGAAACTTTGTCTTGTCACCATTGTGCCAGCCCCCGCCATGCACCACGATTAGGGCAGGGTGTGACTTTTTGGTCTTAGGAGCGATGATGTCCATCAATAGTTTACGCTCGCCGTACTGAGCGTAGACGACATCAGGTTGGAATTTCAATTCCTCATTTATCCCGGTGCTGGGAACTGATGGGTTCTGTTTGGGCGGTGCTTTTGCGGTCGGTTTGAGCGGTAGCGAAACCTGGGATGGTGCGCGTCCGCTGATTTTCATTCGTTGCCGATACAGACCACCGGCAGCAGTGATGTAGAGTGATCGCATGTCGGGATCACCGAAGGTGCAATTGATCGGCTTGGTTGGACAAGCGATCTTATCCAGCAGTTCTCCTGATGGCGACCAGATCCAAATAGCACTGGGACCAGCACAGTAAACATTGCCAGCACGATCCATCGCCATACCGTCAGCTCCCCGTGCTGGGCCATCGTCCATGGCAGCAATCTGACGTGCCTCTGAGAGTTGACCAGCTTGCTTGACCTGGTATGCCCAGATCTGCTTGGATGCGACCGATGAAACATAAAGCGTTTTTCCGTCCGGCGAGAGAATCAAACCATTGGGCGTGGGAACACTTTGAACAGCAACTTTGAATTCGCCCTCCGGCGTCACATAAATCACTTTTCCTTGCGGTGTGAAAGTAACATAAATGCCACCTAGGTGATCAATGACTAGATCATTGGGCCGGTAGTCCCGCTTCTCTTCAGCCGTTTTAAGTTCTGCAAAGTCGGCAACCTCCACTTTATTGCGTCCGTCAAGGAAGCTGATTTTGCCTACGCCGTTGTCACTTATGTACAGCCTTCCGTGATTGAAGAACGATGCACTGATGCGGCCGGCGTCAGGAACCAACGTTTGTAGCGAATTTTTCTTTGGAATGTATCGCAGGATACTTTCCGCTTTTACATCAGGAATGATCAATGACCATCCGTCCCAGCATGGACCATCAGCCATGGCAAAGTCGGCCGTCATGAGCTCCAGCGATGTTTCGCGGTCCACCACGGGGGATGGCGTTTGGGCCGCGACTTGGTGGCATGCGAGCAAATTCAGTGTCACGAGCCACGAGACAACACAGAGAAGAGGATTCATCTTGATTCCATGACAGGGTGGGAGGGGATTTCCCGCCAGTATAGCGGTGAATCATTTCAGCAATGCGGCCGCTGATTACAGAACCCCCAGGGTTCGATAAGTCAGATCGAAATATCGAGGCGGTGAGCTGCGAAACTTAAAAAGTGACCTTGCCGATCCGCACGCGGTCTTTGCTTTCGTGCAGACGCACGGTCAAGGTTTTCTTTTTTTTCGTCAGATCGACCGCAGTTGTTGAACACTTCAACCTGCAGAATAGCGGGACCAAGCACGGTTGTTGTATTGTCGCTAAAGTACTCCACAACGCCGTCGACCATTTTTACTTGATATCCAGAGCGTATCCGCTGATAGTCGCACCCTCGGGCAGTGGGAATAACAAATCTCCGGCCATTGCACGTGGTTGCGGGTCGTAGAAAGTCATCGTCATTCAAATTTCCGCAATGTGCCCTCGTAGACGAACCTGAGTGTCGACTTCTGATATTTCCAGAGGCGTTGATCGATCCTCTTCACGGACCATCAAGGCAGGTGGTGGCGAGGTAGGTTGTTGTGCGGGCGGTTGTTGTGCGGGCGGTTGTTGTGCGGGCGGTTGT
>CAJXTM010000186.1 GCA_913061385.1 uncultured Rhodopirellula sp.
TACACGTAAGGAGTCGTCGGCAGCGTCAGATGTGTATAAGAGACAGGATAAAGAAATCGGCTGCGTCATTTTGCAGAAAGCCATTGAATGACACATGTGGTACGGAGGTCGACGTGTTGGAAGATCCCAGAACATCAAAGGGAGGAAAAAGTCGAACGACACTGTCACCAATTTCGTCCTCATCAGCAAGTGACCATTCTTCCTGCTGAAAACTGCCCAACGTATCGTTAGGAGTGGTCGCTGGATCCGTACTGACAAAATCAGGTGCATCAAAAGCAGCAAGGACAAAGTCTGATTCAAAGTGAATGATGTTGGCTGGTGGCGGAACAAATGGAGTTCCTACACCGGCAAAGTGGCTTGGTTTTCCATGTCCCAGATCAGTATCGGTGGCGACAACAAACTCGGTTGCAGGCACGAAAACAGCTGGATCAAAAAGCTGCGGGACCGCTGGTGGATTCGCGGTGCTGTAGCCTTCAGCGGCGACATCTGCACCGATACGATCCTCAGCGATACGTCGAATTGAATTAATGGGCTCGCGAACTGCATCCGTCAGTGACTCGGGAAAGATCCCGTCCTGAGTAACAGCAACGTAGTAATTACCCTCAGGCAGCGACACGGGGCCGATGAACGGATCGCCATTGGCGATCGAACCACGCAACAGCGATTCGAGGGCAGGATCATTGGCAAGCGGGCTGTCCAAGTCATCCAGAACATTGCTTGCACTGCCGAAATACACCAGTTCAGGCAGTGAATTACCATCTGCACGGTCAAAGAAAACGCTGACATTGGTGTTGGGTCGATTGAACCCGTCTGCAAAATCAATATCAAAAACAGTGGACTGCAGCCCGGGGCCACCGGACACAAAATCGATCTCAAAGTTGTACAAATCGACATCGGTGCCAGCCGAAATCTCGCCGCCTACACCTATGACCATATCGTGGTTATCAACCAGGTTGCCGATGTACTGCGGACCCTCAGCAAGCGTCCCCGCAATGAAGAAGTCATTGGAGGCTGAGAATTCCAGAATATCAGCTGACTCATTTTCCTGCACTTCGGCAAGAAGCGGTGAGTCCGACATCAGACCCTGGACTCGAATGCCGTTGTTGGCGTACTTGATATTCGCAAAACGCACCACGCTGCCGGGAAATACCTGTTCTTCCGTCAATCGCAATTGCATCCGGTATTGGCCACCCGTCAATCCACTTTGAGCATCATCGGGATTCAAGGAAGCACTGCGAACGCGAACAAAATAGACGCTGCGAGAATTTGGATCGGACCGGTCACCTGTCAGGGGGAAGTGCAGCCCACCGTCCCGGAGATTGTAGGAACCAAAGTCTTCAAGATTGTTGTAGGAATCACGTTCGACGTATGTCTCATCAGAGGCCTGCAATGAAGTCGCCAACCCTTCCAGTTCCGGACTGAACACGGTAATAGGCGTTGGATTTGTAGCGCTGGTTTCCTCCACACTATTATCACTGCGCGCTAACACATTGCCTTCTGCATCCAACAACTCAACGACTGTATCAAGAGTGAAAGTTGAGCGGTCAACGTCAACCCAAACCTCTGATCCCGGTGATCCGATAAAGCTGTAGGTATCGATATCATGATTGCCGCTCAGATAGCCGTCGATCTCAAAACCCAGTCTGCGGACAGTGTCAGCAGTCAAGTTGTCTTTGGCAAGTTCACCGAGGAACTGCGCATTGGCAGCAGTTCCATTCAGACCCGGTGCAGATTCGGTTAGTAACTCAAGCTCGGGAACAATTGCAAAGTTGCTATCGTTACTGAACTCATCAAGAACAATCCCATTCCAGTCGTTCGCGGCACCGCGAGTGGTAACACCATCTCCATCATGATCTGTAAATGAGGAACCGTCTGGCTTGAGCCCGGATCCGATACCATCATCATTCAAGCTTGTCAGGATTACAGGTGCTCCCGGCATGCCAATAACATGCACGGTTCCACCAACTCGATTGTTAATTCCCTCTAACGAGCCTGTGGCTGTAATGCCAGTGCCAAACGAGGCTGCATTGGGCGATCCCGCTCCGGTAAACTTCACAACAAGACTTTCGTCAGGCCGGCTTAGCAATCGCAAGCCACCCGAACTGTGCAAATTACCGACCGTGATATTGTCGAACAGAAGATGCGCAATATCGGTATCATCGAAAGTTGTTTCTGTTGTGATCGTTCCAGCACGCACTTCCAATCCAGAGAGCTGCAAACCCGAACTTATATCATTCAGGTAGCGGTTGAATCGGATCATCGGTCCGTAATTGTCATCAAGGACGCTGATACGATCGATTCCACCCGTCTGCCGCCCAATATCCCTGCGGTAGTTACCACCCATCGACTCGATATCGATGTCAATGATTGAACCGCGGTTATCGACAAACGTGTTACCCACAATGATGGGCTGTGAACCACGAACCATGATGGTCGATTCAGTGACCGCAAGATGCCCGAAGCGTCCTGCGGGACCAGCTCCATCCTGTCCTTGGTCATTGAACTCGAAACGTGAGTTCGTGATGCGTCCCTCGGCCTGCTGCAGTTCCAGTGGCAGGAAACCACGGGCAAGTCCGCCATCCAGCAAACTGATGCCGCCTGCATAAGACAGTTGAACATGGTCAAAGCTAACATTCGACGTCGGACCGGCATAGATTCCGGCCCAGTCACCACGAACCGGATCGGCTGATGGAGCCTCGAGATCGTTGTCGTTGTTGGTATCAAATGTTCCACCGGCACCGAATCGGTCGTCCAAAGAACTTGTAAATACGATCGGACTTTGCAACCTGCCCTCAGCCAGTAGCTGCGTACCTTGCCCCATTTCGATCCGTGAACCGCGAAGTTTTACAATCAAAGCTGGATCAAAAACCAGCGAGGCATCGAGGCGTCCGCGAACACCATCGAGCGAGAGGTCCAAGGTTGCATCCCCACCCGCGGAATCGTCAGTAAACAAGACGGTTGCACCATCAAGCCGGCCGACTAAACGGTAATCATCGACACCAGCATCAGACCTATACAGTCGACGTGAAATGTAGTCACCACTGCTCGGGACAGCAGGTAACGAAGTCAATTGAATACTTGAATCAGGCTCATCAACACTGAACGTGAACACGTCAGAGCTCGCCAACGACTCAAATCCGTTTGCATCCACAAACGTCATTTTGTAGTCATAGCTTACCGGTGGATTTGCAGGATCCCCTACAGGTACCGCCTCCGGCCCCAAGGGTCCGCCAGACAGTCGACGTGCCGAGATGAGCCCCATGAAAGGCTCAACACCATCTTCGATTGAACCACCGGGAGAACCCTTGACCACAAGATTCTCAGAAATGTAGTGAACCAACTCAGCGTCGTCAAAACGAGCAGCAACGGTGAATTCTTTTGGTGCTTCGACAGGCGTGGTAGCGACCCGTATGAAAACACCGTTAACGCTGTTATCAAGCAACAGGTTGTGATACATGTCGGGACCGACACGATCATAATCAGCCGTGAATCCCCCGCCCTTCTGGAACTGCGGAGCCTGGTAACTGGTTTCTTCAAAGCTATTGGGAGCCGCGCTAATTGCAGAGTCTGCGCTCAACATGATTTCGTTGAAACTGACAGTCGGACGCATGTCGACAATCTGGATTGGATTGACCAACTGCTGGACCGAATCGATCAGCACGTTACTACCACCACCGTAACGGATCTCGGCGTGGTTGACGGTTTGCAGGAAGATACCATCGTCCTCAAGGTCACTTCGTCCCTCAGTTCGATCCACATCACGGCGGTAGATGATACCACCCCAATTGCCTGCGGCAGGATCAGGACTGAACCCAGATGCACTTGCATCAACATCACGATCCCTCATGCTGGTAAAGACGACACTACCATCTGCATATCCAGTGGCACCTTCCCCTGCATCATCGCCGACCAACGTCGTGGTGACCGGATCACCGGACGCACTCAACTGAACGTGCCGCGGCGCACCGAGGACTTGCAAAGCAGCGCCGCTGCGATCGATCTGTGTCGTACTACTACCAACATTGATGTAAGAATTACGAAGTTTGAAGACGGCACCGGCGTCAATCATGGTGGTCACACCACTTGGCACGTTCATGCTACTGCCGTCTTCCAACGGACTTCCACCTGTCTCAGCGATCCCGATCTTGTAGCTAAAGTTGTCCTCTTCGGTGAGCAGATCAGCATCCAATCCGCCATTACCGACAATCCGCACAATGTCCCCGTAGTAAGCCGAACCAAAAGCATTCGGCAGGTTCCCATTGGCAATATTATTGAACGGCTGCGTTAAAGTTCCATCTGCAGATGGCCCCGCGGCTTTATCCACAAACAAGTTTCGCCCAAGAACATCAACACCTTGAAAATCGGCCGAAAGAGAGACACTGCGATCGCCCGAAAGAGTGAGCACTGCTCGTGTTTCCCCCTCGTACTCCAACTGCGTGGTCACTGCCGAAACACCGGTGACGGTCTGTAAATTAATGGCAGCCCGCAACGCTATTGCAATCGACTGTGCATCGCCAACCGGGTTGTACACCACAGCGGTATTTCCGGCTGTGACATTGCCGGCAGATGTGACAAATTCGTATGTACGAGTGAAGTTGGAACCACTCGTGATTTGAATGGTCTGACCTTCTTCGATACTCGACCCATCACCCTCGACCACGATCATACGATCCAAGGCACGTGTTTGGAACCAGAAGTTGTGCACGCCACCAGGAGTACCGTCGCCATCGGCATCAATCGGGGTGCCAGGCACGTCAAGTCGTGTCCCATCCTGATCGCGAATCACATCAGTTTCATCAACCTGCGGCTCAAACTTAAGATGCAAATCATAGGCACCCTGAGTCCGCCCACCGTAACCACTTCCACTGATCGTTGGATCGTACTGCTCATTACCACTTGCAGCGACTCCAAGGTAGTAAACCCCCTCGCCAAGCGATGCACGGATTCGCGAGTCTTCGCCAAAGTAATCATCATTGACTTGGACACGATTCAAACCACCGCCAGCCAAGAGCAGCGGAGAAAACGTACCTAGATCGACATCGACAAGATTGGTCGCCGGATCGCCAACAGGGATGGAAGCCCTGAAAATCGAACTCGCAAATGCATCGTTGTTGATCGCATCCACCAGATCACTCGCCAGCACCTGAGTGACATTCACTCCCTCTCGTGGCAAATCGATAAGGATTCCATTGGAAACATTAACACCGGAAGCATCTTGGGCCCTGAGAACACGGACATCCGTGTCACCAGCAGCACGATCTGTCTGCACAAACGCAAGCCTTGAACCGTTACCCTGTCGACCTCGCAGCAAGGAGGTCACGGTTACTGACAAATCGATTCCTAAACCGAAATCCGTCGTAATCGATGCGGTTGTCTCTTCAAAAAGTGTCAAGCTTGTATCGAGCAAACTTGAATCAGCCAGCCGCTCTGCGAAACTCTCAGCGGTCAACGTACCGGTCTGAGTCGGATCATCCAAATCCACCTCAAATCGGTAGAGGTCAATATCAATGCTATCCGGACGATGCACGTACTGCCCATGCAGCACATCGGTATTACCGGGGAACACAGGCTCATTATCACCGAGCACATCGATGCTCGCATTGAGGAACCCACTATTCATCGACATGATTGTCGAAGCAGAGAGATCCGAAGCACGCTGCAACCCTACGAGCAAGCCGATTCCGGCGACCGCTTTGCGGGTCAGATCCTCGCCGTAATCAGTACCGAGGGACGCAGAACGGTCGAACACCATCGCTGGCACTTCGAACAGCGGATCAATCCGTAATGATGCGTTCAGAACACCAACATTCTGTGGATCAATACCGTTCTGAGCGTCCAAAGCAGTGTTATCACCAACCGCAAACGTGATTCCCTCATCTGCGGTTTCCCGGAATTGAACACCTATTTCGCTGGCCCAAAGATTCAAGGCTTCGCGTATCCGAATCTTCTCAGTTTCAGTGATCTGGTTGAGGTGCGAAGTCCCACCCACCGTGGCGAAGATCCCCTGGAAGTTGTATGCAATCTCAGTCACACCTGCAGTCAAATCCGGCCCGAAATCCGAATTGATATGACTGGCTGTTTCACTGTGCCCCAGATCATCATCGCCTCCGATCGGTTCAACCAGAAACATTTGCGCATCAATCGACTCAGAATAAACGATACTCGTCAATTCACCATCAGTGCCGTTATTCCCAAACACACCGACATCAAGTGCTGTTTCAAGCGTCTCTCCAACAGCAACCAAACTCAGGGCCGGCGCATCGACGACGCGTGTTGGAACAAGTTGTGTGTCATCACCTGCATCCACTGTCATCGTGATCAGTGCGGAGACATCATTCGAGATTGCTGTCTGCAACTCAGCAATGGTGGGTGAAGCCCCTCCCAAATCGACAACGACGGTGTCCAAAACGGAAGCCGAAGGCTCTGTACTGACGGTCAAACCCCCTCCGCCCGAATCCTCAAACCGTACCATCCGTCCAGAGTTGGACTCACCAACGGCGACAGACTGGAAGGTCACAGTAAGACCAGGCAATCCAAAATCAGTCATCACCAATGGCGCAACGCTTCGTTCATCCAGTGGGATGATCAAATCAACACGTTCATCAACAGCAGTTCCGATCCTCAACCGGAACGTACCACCAGCGAGTCCAACGCCGGCATTCCCATCTGCATCATTTCCCAGCTCGTTCAGATCAGTCGCGAAAAATAGCCTCGCAGTATTCGTTACCTCGTCGTACACCACCTGATCAGGCTGATAGAACGCGTCGTCAGAGGTGCGAACGGTTTCCTGCGTCAGCAGCAATTGGTAAAAACGCGGATTTTCAACTGATCGCAGCGTTGGATTTCCGTCGACATCGTCCTCGACAAACAACGGATCATCGTTGAAGT
Organism: uncultured Rhodopirellula sp.; assembly: GCA_913061385.1. GTDB lineage: Bacteria > Planctomycetota > Planctomycetia > Pirellulales > Pirellulaceae > Rubripirellula. The sequence continues at coordinate 6,889 of CAJXTM010000186.1, forward strand.
GAACCAGAATTTCGTCCCGGTTCTGCTGCAGGGTGCCGTCAGCTAAACGAATCATCGGCTGTGGAACCACTGCTTCGACGAGCGCTCCCAAACGCCTGTCTCTTATACACATCTCCGAGCCCACGAGACCGAGGCTGATCT
>CAJXTM010000187.1 GCA_913061385.1 uncultured Rhodopirellula sp.
TCTACACGTAAGGAGTCGTCGGCAGCGTCAGATGTGTATAAGAGACAGACTGTATCGTGTGCTGCTTGATCAGCCAATTCAGCAGGAAGCCAACGAATGAATCATCGAGGCAATTCGTTGAAAAATTGGCTGTTCGGGTATGTTGATGCATGGGACCGATTCTGGTTCACCCCGCGCCAGCCCTGTACGCTTTCAGTTCTTCGAATCATCACGGGGCTCATGCTGCTGTACTCCCATCTGGTGTTGGCGACTGACTTAAAGGCATTTGTCGGCGATACGGCTTGGGTAAACAATGAAACCGCCAGGCAATTGCACGACGGTACATTTGGTTTTTCGGACTATGGCAGAACTTACCTTTGGTTCATCAGTAGCCCAAACCTGCTCTGGGCACACCATCTTTTCACGATGGTTATAACCGCATGTTTTGCTTTCGGATTTCTGACCAGGATTACATCACCCTTGGCGTGGTTTCTGCAACTCATGTATTTGCATCGTCTGACGGGGGCACTGTTTGGTTTTGACCAGATCGTGACTTACGTAGCGATGTATCTGATGCTCGCTCCAACCGGAAGTTGCTACAGCGTGGATGCACGAATAAGGACTCGTTTTGCTTCAGCCAATCGAGGACGTTTTTGGCATTGGCTATTTCCAGAAGCCAAGCCGACGGTCCTTGCGAATATTGCCACTCGCCTGATGCAACTGCACCTTTGCGTGATTTACCTATTTGGTGGAATCAGTAAAGCTCGCGGACAGACTTGGTGGGACGGAACCGCGGTTTGGTACTCCGTCAGTAACTACGAGTACCAGTCGTTGGATATGACATGGCTTTCCGGGTATCCGCGTTTGTTCAGCATGATGACGCATGTCACGCTTTTTTGGGAACTGTTTTATTGTGCTCTCATTTGGCCGCGATTGACGCGTCCGTTTGTGCTCGCAATCGCTGTTTTCATGCATGCTGGAATCGCGTTTGGGCTTGGGATGATAACTTTCGGCACCATGATGATTGCCGCGAACATGATTTTCATCAGTCCCGAATGGGTACAGCACGGATTGGAAAGTCTGCGACGGTCGTCTGGTTCGTCACGACAATCTGAAGTCTGATTTCGACACAGCAAGAGTCGCTGCGAGCAACCATCTAAGAACAGCGTATTACCCTGCAGAATTTCATTTTTCCTGATTGTCGGGCATCCATTCAGCATCGATCGACTGGCCTTCATTTAGGCTTAGCTACTGCCTCCACCAAGTGATTTGTCGCTTATCACTCGGTGGGTACAGGTCACATCGTCTGACCTCAACGCCATTGTTTCGCAGTAACGCGAATGAGTGAGTTCACCACTCGTAAGGTCGCTGTCGATTTCGAACTGTCGTGTCGGATTACAGCTTTAGAAGGGGTTCGCCGGTCATTTGTTCTGGAATGGGCAGGCCCAGCAATTCAAGGATCGTGGGCGCGATGTCGGCAAGTCGGCCACCGCTACGCAGTTTTTGGCCGTTTAGATTTGGTTCGACCACGATCAATGGTACATCAAAGGTCGTGTGCGCCGTGTGTGGGCCACCGCTTTTTGGATCGATCATTTGTTCGCAATTGCCATGGTCTGCAGTCACAACCAGAGAACCACCCTTGGCCAGCGTGGCTTCCACAATTTTTCCTACGCAAGCATCAACTTTTTCGACTGCCTTAACTGCAGCTTCGACTACTCCCGTGTGTCCAACCATGTCGCCGTTGGCGAAGTTCACGATAATCAATGCAGCTTGTTCAGAGTCGATTTCGGCAAGCACTTTTGCCGTGACCTCTTCCGCTGACATCTCTGGTTTTTGGTCATACGTTGAAACATCTCGTGGTGAGGCGGCCATTCCTCGATCTTCTTCTGAAAACGGATCATCTCGGTAGTCATTGAAAAAGAACGTAACGTGGGGATATTTCTCTGTTTCAGCACAGCGGAACTGATGCAGTTCTAGACTGCTGATGTATTCGCCGAGGATATTCGGCATCTTGGCCGGTTTTTCAAAGATCACGTGAACAGGTAATCCGGTTTCGTAACCCGTCATTGTGGCAAAGTAGAGGTTTTGAATCTGCTCGCCACGGTCAAAACCGCCACCGTCGATATTTTTCCATTGGTCGTCAGGGAAGACGAACGCTTTTGTGATTTCACGGGTCCTGTCCCCTCGGTAGTTCAGGAAGATGATAGCATCGCCATCTTTGACAAGGGTCGGGCCGTTGGGTCCAAGAATGGTCGTCGCTGAGATGAATTCATCACCCTTGCGATTGGCGTCGGTTGGATGGTCGTAATACGACTGAATCGCCTCGCCTGCTGTTTCGGCAGTTCTTTCGGCGCCGCGGGTCATCATTTCGTACGCGGTCTCGACCCGTTCCCAACGAAGATCACGGTCCATGGCGTAGAAACGTCCCACCACGCTGGCGATATGACCGACACCAGCCTCGCCCATCTTATTCTCCAGTTGACTAACAAAGGCTTTGCCACCCGTTGGTGATGTGTCACGACCGTCGGTAATGGCGTGAACCGCAAACTTATCACCTGCGAGCCCAGAATGTTTGACGAGATCAACAACAGCAAATGCATGCTCCAAATCACTGTGGACTCGTCCATCGGACATCAAACCCAGCAAGTGCAGCGTGCCACCGCTGGCCTTTACATGGTCAATCGATTCCTGGAAGACCGTTTTGCTGAAAAAAGATTCGTCGCGAATTGCTCGAGTGATTCGCATCACTTCTTGGTCGACGATTCTGCCGGCACCAATATTTTGATGTCCCACTTCACTGTTGCCCATCACGCCAGCAGGTAGCCCCACGTCTTCACCTGAGGTGTGAATCAATGCATTGGGGTAATCCTGCATCAGGGCGTCGGAGACTGGTGTATCCGCCAGGTGGACGGCATTCGCATGATTCCACTCTGGGTTAGGATTCTCGCCCCAGCCGTCACGGACAATCAGAACAACAGGTTTTCGTCGGACTTGCGTCAATGGACCGTTCTCTTTTGATGGTTGTAAAAAAACAGGATTTACAGGCGGTTTTTGGACTAGCAGTCATGCGGCGGGCCGATCGGCGGTCAGCTTTATAACTCCTCTCTACGCTCAATTTAGCCGACAGAGACGGTCCTCGGAACGCCCAAGGCATTCGTTCCAATCAGGCTTGCAAGCCCGCTTCGAGAGTGTGGACCCATCCGCTACGCTAGCTTCTCTACATCGACCAGTCCCTTAAGGAATTATCTGATCATGCATCTTCTGCGTTTTGATCCTTCCGGCAGTATTAATTCCGATTTTGGTGTCACTGAGGAGCAAGTTTCAGGTTTGTCTGAAACCTTGGGGGAACTCCGAACTGAGATTGTTGAAACTGATCCAAAACAGTACATGTCCGGTCAGGTGCCGGAGCATAAAAAGCCTCTTGACGCTCGGTTCTTTTGGCTTCCTGAAGAGCAGTTGGCTGCCTATGAGGCAGACCGTGGTGCGTCAGAACTGGGGCGGATTTTTCAGGTTGCCAATGGTATCCACAACGAGATTGATGCAGTTGCTGTCCTAGGCATTGGTGGGTCCTATATGGGTGCGAGGGCAATGATGGAAGCCTGCTGTGATCCTTATCACAACGAACTGACTCGAGGAGACCGAGGTAGCAAGCCGCGAATGTATTTCGAGGGCAATAATGTTGACAACGACGCAAGCAACGCTTTGCTGCATCGAATTAAGGCAGGTGGATATGGAACGACTGAGGCAGAGAAGCGTTTCGCAATTGTCGTTATCAGCAAGAGTGGTGGAACGATGGAGACAGCTGTTGCCTTTCGGCAGTTTCTCTCGTCTCTCGAAGCATCGTTGGGAGAACAGGCGTCTAGGAAACTGGGGCGTCTTGTGATCCCTGTTACCGGGGCGTCCGGGAAGCTTCATGATCTGGCTTCTGTGATTGGTTGTGAGCAGGTGTTCAGTGTTCCCGAGGGAGTGGGGGGGCGATTCAGTATTCTGTCTCCAGTTGGTCTGCTGCCTGCTGCCATGTTGGGGTTGGATTGCATGAAATTGCTCGAGGGTGCTGTTGCCATGAACGAGCACTTCAAAAATGCTTCTTATGATGAAAATGTGGTGTTGCAGTATGTGGCGGTAAACCACTTACTTGCCAAGCATCGAGGCAAGTCAATTCGTGTGATGAGCGTTTGGAGTAAGGCCCTCGAAGCTGTCGGATTGTGGCACGACCAGTTGCTTGCAGAGTCCAATGGAAAACAGGGGTTGGGCGTCACTCCGTTGACCACCGTGAATACCCGAGATTTGCATAGTCGCCATCAGCAGCATCAGCAGGGAGGGAACGATAAAGTGTTTAACAATATCATTGTCGAAAAATATCGAACTGATCCTTTGCAAGTGGGGCATAGTGCAAGAAATCAGGACTCACTGAATGACCTGGCAGAACGCACGCTGCCAGAGATTATGTCGGCGGCCATCAAGGGTACCAATGATGCACTCCATGGGGATGGTCGCCCGACAACCGACATTTTGCTTCCCGGAATTGATACGCATGTTCTGGGACAGCTATTTCAAATGCTTATGATTGCAACAGTGGTCGAGGGCAGGCTTTTGGGGATCAATCCGTACGGGCAACCTGGCGTTGAGCAGTATAAACAGAATATGAATAAGAACCTCGGACGCGGCTGAATCCGGAATGATGGCTGGTTGGATTGGATACCTTGCGTTACTCGCCCAATGTAAGAATTTGGCGAGTCTTCGGGCCTAATCGAACTCAGGTTGTGTTGCTCAGGCTTGAGAAAACTGTTGCGAACAGGACCTGCATTGGCATGCCGCAGAGGTTTCATCTGGCTGACGCCGGGTTACTTTCTGTCCACGTTGGCTACAATAGACCATTACAGCCCCTAACTGCCCTGCTCTGCCCCAAATTTGGAAACGATTCATTCATGTCAGCAGTTGACCAGCTTTTTGCCGATTTGCGATCAGAAGGCCGTAAGGCGCTGATGCCGTTCTTCACTGCTGGTGATCCAGATGTGTCCACCACCGCACGCGTCATTCAGGCCGCCCAGTCAGCTGGCGCGAGCTTGTGCGAGGTTGGTGTTCCGTACAGTGATCCCATTGCTGATGGACCTGTCATTCAGGCTTCTTATCAGCGTGCGCTCGATCGTGGTTTTCGACTTCAGCAGATGATGGATCTGGCCGAAAATTTAAAGCCAGATGTTACTATGCCGCTAGTAACGATGGTCAGCTACGCAATCATTTATCGGGTTGGCTTGGAAAAGTATGTCCAACAGGCAAAGGCGGCGGGCTATGCCGGTGCGATCGTGCCTGACCTGCTAGTTGAGGAGGCGGGTGAACTATCGAAAATTTGTGCTGCTGAGGACTTCAGCCTAGTGCAGCTAGTCACGCCAACAACGCCTCGAGAACGCCAAGTCAGGATTGCCCAGTCTTCTTCCGGATTTCTCTATTATGTGTCTGTCACAGGAATTACCGGGGAGAGAGTCGCTCTGCCTGAAGATCTGGTTGATAATGTGAAATGGCTACGTGGGCAAACAGAGTTGCCCATTTGCATCGGATTTGGAATCAGTGGACCAGAGACAGCAGCACAGTTGGCGCCGGTCGCCGACGGATTGATCGTAGGTTCGGCTGTGGTCAGGCGAGTTCACGATGCGGGTGATTCTGATACAGCAGTGACACAGGTTACGGCATTTGTGAAAGCGTTGCGGCATGCGATCGACAACGCTTCGGCAGAAATTGAATGACAGATTATTTCACGGCAGAGAAGAATAGACGATAGAATTCTATGGATCAAAAACCTCGACGAGACTTCCTGAAAAAGGCAGCCCTTGCGCTGCCGATTGTTGCAGTAACCGATTCTGCTGATGCGAATGCAGCAGATGATGCGACGGAAGGTAGTGCAGAAAGTACGCCGTCATGGCAGGGTCGTATGACCGCTCCTGATGACGGCAAGCGTTATGGCTGGTTCGTCGACACAAGGCGATGCTTCGGGTGTCATGCTTGCGAGGTCAGTTGTAAGTCGGAAAATGACGTGCCCCTTGGGAATTACATTCGTCAGACCACTTACCTTGATAAAGGTAAGTACCCCGAGGTAGCAAGACTTTTTCTACCCATGTCGTGTCAACACTGTGAGGACGCGCCGTGTATCAAAGCTTGCCCATGCGGTGCTTTGCATAAGGAATCAGGCGGGACTGTGGCGATTGATTACGACGTCTGTTGTGGTCATGGATCGTGTGTCGATGCTTGTCCCTATGGCGCGATCTATATGGATCCAGTTGCCAGCCAAGCCGTCAAATGCCACAACTGCTATCACCGGGTGGAATCCGGGATGGAGCCGGCTTGTGTGCCGACGTGCCCTGCCGAAGCGTTGCACTTCGGGGATTTAAATGACCCGCAATCAAGGGTCAGTCAGGCGATGCAGCGAGCCGAGGATGAGGACGTTGAATTGGTTCAGATACGGGTCGAAAAAGAGACAAAGCCACGGATGTGGTTTGCCGGGCCTGCGGCTGCCGAGATCGAAAAGAAATTGCCACGCGAGGGGGAGTCCTTCAGCCCTGAGGCCTATGATATTTACAACTGGAAGGAGGGTGAGAAATGAGTCAAGATCACGACCCTCAATCGCACCGCAGTCAGCGTCGACGTTTTTTGAATCTTGGACTGGCAACGATCACAAGTGGTGTTCTTGCTATCGGTACTAAGAGGCTCCAATCGGCTCAAGTAGAGGTTCTTTCGCCAGGCGAGAAAAAGGCGACAACTGGTGGTGCGGCAGTTGACCAGTCAGTTCCAAAAATTGACATGGAAAAATGGCGAAAACTGAAATCTGAGCCTTATGAGTTCGGCACCTTTGGCGAGATGCCAGGTGTTTGCAATCTTCCCGGGCCGCTGGCCAAAAGAAACTGGCCAGATCGCGAAAAGTACAAAGGGGCGGTGAAAATCCCCGGGATGTGCCAACTGTGCAGCACTGTTTGTGGCATGATTGGCTACGTCAAAGACTGTCTCTTATACACATCTGACGCTGCCGACGACTCCTTACGTGTAG
>CAJXTM010000188.1 GCA_913061385.1 uncultured Rhodopirellula sp.
ATCTACACGTAAGGAGTCGTCGGCAGCGTCAGATGTGTATAAGAGACAGTCAGTATCCAGTCACCGCAGCGGTGAAACGGAAGATTCAACGATCGCAGATCTCGCAGTCGCAATGTCGACCGGTCAGATAAAAACCGGCTCCGCGAGCCGCAGTGACCGCATGGCAAAGTACAATCAGTTGTTGAGAATCGAAGAGATGCTCGGTGACACCGCACTTTACGGTGGACCACTTTTCCCACAAAAGTGATTCATCAGGTCGTAAGGTTGAAAGTTGGCGTTACCAGCACAGAAGGTCCCAAGGCCTGACTTGAAAGCTGAACGCAAATGTATCGACTGCTTGCTGAAGAACCGCTCATCGTCTCGCTGATGCTGGGGGCGATGGGCTTCGGATTGCTTTATGGCTGGCTACGGAGCGGCAACAAGCCTGCTGCGATCGCCGGTCTGGTCTTTGTCGCATTGATTCCACTCGCTTGGTTCATCGCTGATCGAGTGGAAACCGACAGTGAGCAGATCGAGCGACTGATCTATACACTTGCCGAGGCGGTTGAACGCAATGACCCCGACAGTGCAGTCGCCATCATTGCGGACCCGAATCTCGAGTCGCGGGCACGCCTTGAGTTGCAGAACTGGACCTTCGAATTGGCCAAAGTTACGCGTATCAACGAGATCCGCGTGATGAATGACACCTACCCACCACAAGCTGACATCGAGATGATGGTGAAGGTCCGAGTCACAGGAAAAGCAGACAGGACGATCCAAAATGCTCAAATCCCTCGTAAGCTATTGCTGACAATGGAAAAAGACGGAGATGACTGGCTTATCACCGAATACCAACACCTTCCAATCATCGGCGGTCCCGATAAATTCAGGGGGTACAGCGACGGACGCCAACCACCACAGGGCAACTGAGGCCCCCGAAAAGTAGCCTGAACTTTTCGGATCGAGGACCATCACGTAACCAGGTCTCGGTAATCTAAACCTCGCCACACGATTCACTCGCTCGTTATTGAAGCCGCGGCATGTTCATCACACTTGACGGAATTGACGGTGTTGGGAAGTCGACTCAAATCGAGCGACTGATCAACTATCTGGGGGAACGGGGGCAGGAAACTCTCCTTGTTCGTGATCCGGGCACAACAGAAATTGGCTCGAAACTGCGAGAGATACTTCTTGAGAGTGACTTGGAACTGCATCGGCGGACCGAAGCAATGCTGTTCATGGCGAGCCGCTGCGAAATGGTCGAAACGATCCTGCGTCCAGCGATTGCAGAGGGCAAGACCGTTGTCTCTGACCGTTTCCTGCTAGCCAACGTGGTCTACCAAAGCGTAGGAGGCGAAGTCTTGCCTGACTTGCTATGGCAGATGGGGCGACTTGCCAATGGTGGACTTACTCCAGACCTGACGATTCTTCTGGACATGCCTGCCCAACGATCGATGGAACGAATCGGCAGCGAAACCGATCGCATGGAGAGCCGAGGCGTTGATTATATGGAAGCCGTCCGCCAAGCGTTCTTGCAACAATTGCCACACAGCAGCCAAGCAACTGCGATCATCAACGCAGACCAGACCCCCGAGGAAGTCAGTCATGACCTTCTGACAAGCGTTGAACAGATACTTGCTTAGCCTTAATCACGATACAGATGCTTGCGGTTTCCAACGCGATCATCAACTCAGAATTTCCCGAACCACTCTGCCCTCAACGTCAGTCAATCGGTACTGGCGACCTTGATAACGGAAAGTCAATCTTTCGTGATTCATCCCCATCAAGTGCAGCAGAGTGGCATTGAAGTCGTGTACATGCACCGGATTCTCAGCAATGGTGTACCCCAAGTCATCGGTTTCGCCAAAACTCATTCCGCCTTTGGTGCCACCTCCCGCTACCCAGACCGTAAAGGCATCTTTGTGGTGATCGCGGCCTGCCTTGTCAGCTTTATTGGTTCCCTGTGCAAAGGGCGTCCTGCCGAACTCAGAGGACCACACTACCAGCGTAGAGTCCAACAAACCTCTTTGGCGTAAATCACGAATCAAAGCCGCGACCGGCTGATCAACCTGCTTTGCTTTCCTGGCGACATTTGAAAAAACCGAGTTGTGCGAATCCCAGCCCTGATCAAACAACTGCACAAATCGCACGCCGCGTTCGACCAACCGTCGCGCCAGCAGGCAATTGTTGGCAAAGCTATTTTTGCCGGGCTGCGTTCCGTATGACTCATGCACTGCCTTGGACTCTGACGAAATATCCATCAACTCAGGCACTGAAGTCTGCATTCGATACGCCAGTTCGTACTGGCTGATGCGGGTTGCGATCTCCGGATCGCCCAGATCTGCCAACTGGGCCTGATTCATTGCGTTCACGGTGTCAATGATTCGTTTGCGTGAACTCGGCTCAACGCCTTTGGGATTCGACAGGAACAGCACCGGATCACCTTGAGAGCGAAATTCAACCCCCTGATGAACACTGGGCAGGAATCCGCTGCCCCATGCGGGACTGCCTGCGCCTAAAACACTCCCTGTGATCAAAACAACGAACCCTGGCAAATTTTCGTTCTCGGAACCAAGACCATAGTTCACCCACGAACCAACGCTGGGCCGGCCAAACTGACCAAATCCACTCAACATGAACATCTGGGCCGGGCCATGATTGAACTCATTGGTATGCATCGATTTGATGAGCGTCAATTCATCAGCAACCCCTTGAAGATTCGGCAACAGATTCGAGATGGGTAATCCCGAATCACCTGAACGTGTGAATCTGTGCTTCGGGTTCTCTGGTGTTCCCAATAGCTTGGGAAGATCCCGCACGAAAGCGAATTTACCAGACTCAAACAACTCCTTGGGGCAGTCTTCACCAGATCGTTTCTGCAACTCCGGCTTTAAATCAAACAGATCAAGGTGACTGGGGGCCCCAACCATGTGCAGATAGATGACATTCTTTATCTTGGCAGGAAAATGTGGCTGATGGCCAACCGCAACCCGCTCGGGTAATCCTGCCTGCTGCTCGTTGTTGACCGCCGGTGAGTCTGCACCGGATTGTCGCAGCAACTGAGTGAGTGCTACTCCACCCAGCCCAAACCCTGCTCGCTGAAATAGAGCTCTTCTTCCTAATGAGGTTGGCAATACATTCATGACTCTAACGAGCTCACTGATTCATGGTTTCATCGAGATTCAAAATCGCATTAGCAACAGCAAACCAAGCTGCCAATTCTTGCATATCAGTCGAACGCAATTCCAAAGCGGGAACTGATATCGTCGTCCTCGCTTTGACAAACTGAGCTTGGTTCTTCAGGTCATCTCGTTCGCTCGATAGCAAGCCAACAAGAATGTCAATCTCATGCTCCTTTGCGTCTCGCGAAACAGCCAACTTGATTGCATACCGTACACGCTCACGATCATCGGTCGAAGGCGATTCACTGATGACTCTATCGGCCAACGCCAAAGCCATCTCCACGTAGGCTGGATCATTCAAAAGCGTGAGCGCCTGCAACGGAGTATTACTTCGTCCGCGATTGACAGTACAAGTTCCACGATCGGGCGCATCAAAGTTAATAAAACTGGGATAAGGCGCGGCGCGTTTCCAAACCACATACGCCCCGCGGCGAAAGCGGTTCTCATCCTTCGCGGCAACCCACTTCGGCTGATTACGCCCGACACTTCGCCAGATCTTATCTGGCTGATACGGCATGATCGGTGGCCCGTACATTTTTTCAGACAGCAACCCACTGATCGCCAGTGCGTTGTCGCGAATCATTTCTGCAGGCAATCTGAACCGGGGCCCACGGGCCAAATATCGATTAACAGGATCGTTTGCCACCATCACCTTGGTCAGTTCTGCCGTCCGCTGGAAAGCGTCAGATGTCACCATCAATTTGTGGATATGTTTCATCGACCATCCCGAGTCAATCAACTCACTCGCCAACCAGTCCAGCAACTCCGGATGACTGGGCGCGTCAGATTGTGTGCCCAAATCCTCGAGTGTCGGAACGAGTCCGGCACCAAAAAGTTCCGCCCACCATCGATTTACCGTCACACGAGCCAACAATGGATTTTCGGCCGACGTCAGCCAACGAGCCAACTCCATGCGATCGCCGGTGGCAGCGACCGTACTGTCTCGAGGTAAAGCACCGGGCGTCATTGCCTCCACGATGTCTCCACGAGATTCATAGTCGCCACGGCGCAAGACAAAAGTCTCGCGGGGGCTTTCCATTTCCTGCATGACTAAAGTCGTCTCTGGCACCAACTTCTTGAGTTCCTTCTCAATCCGGGCAATGGACTGGTCTAACTCCAGCAGGCGTTTATCAACTTTCTCGAATTCGGTCCGTAGCTTTTTCCGTTGCTGCTTTGACAGTTTTTCCCCTTTGAACATGCTGCGCAAGTCGTCAGGCAAAAACAACAAATCCGCTGATTGTGTACTGGCCGAGACCCGTGGCTTCCCAGCGACGCGTCCAGAACCAAAATATTGCCCGAGATTCACTTTCAAACTTTGGGATTCAGGATCAAGTAACAACGGTTCGGCAAGCAGGAATATCGCCCAATGTGGTTTCCCAAACTGGCCCCCAATCGCCCATCCCGTTTTACGATCACCATCGATTGCTCTGGCAACATCCCAGTTGGGCTGAGAATAATCTGCTACCGCTGTTGTGAGTGCGACTTTGTTTTTTTCTTCCCCGCTCATGACCTCGCAAGTCACTTCACTGAGGATGACGTTGGGCCTTCCGGCTTCACCGCGTCCCGGCCCGGAACCGGGGATCGAATCATCGGTCAATAGCTCAACGCGAATTGCCGTGATTGGCTTGGCAGGTGGTTGCAGAACAAAGGTATGCTCAACTGTGGGTGGAACCTCTCCGCTCAACAACACGGCACCATCCGGCTGAAGGCTGACATCCTCATTTCCAGTAGTCTTAAAATCCACCAAGGTCACAGACTCCCAAAGCGGCGGTTGCTGATCCCTTAGACGCTTTATCCAATCTTCAAACTGGGAATCCGATTCTGTTGCAACTTGATCGCGTTTTACCCGCAATTTTCGCAACTCAGCATTCTGATCGGCGAGCTTCTGTTTCCGATTCTGTTCTAACGGCAAATCCATTTTGGGACCGTAAAAATCCCAGGTCACAGCAGACGTCTGCTTAACTTCCAACGGAGTATTATTGAAGTATGCAAAGAATCGATAGTAATCTTTCTGTGAAAAAGGATCGTACTTGTGATCATGGCACTGCGCACACTCAAGCGTTGTTCCAAGGAACACCGTTGCAGTCGTGTTGACACGATCCACAACTTGATTAACACGATTCGCCTCCGGATGCACGCCAGCCTCGACGTTGCAGGTTGTCATCCGATGAAACCCTGTGGCGATCCGCTGATCAGAAGTGGCATTGGGACGCAAGTCACCCGCCAATTGATCCGTCACAAATTCATCGAATGGCATGCCCTGATTGAAAACGCGAATGACCCAATCACGATACGCCCAGTTATCACGAATCTGATCGGCTTGAAACCCATTACTGTCGGCGTACCTTGCGAGGTCCAACCAGGGAACCGCCCACCGCTCACCATAGCGGGGACTCGCCAGCAGGCGATCAACCAGCGATGAGTATGCTTGCCCCGACGCAGACTTGCTGCTGGCAACAAATTGTTCGATGTCGTTAGGTGTGGGTGGCAATCCAATCAATGCCAGAGAGGCACGCCGAGCAACCGAAGCAGGCTGCATTCTAGGATTTGCAACCAACCCGTGCGTCGCAATTCCTTGATCAATGAAATGATCAATCACTGCCTCGGTCGTCAAATGATCCGGAACATCAGGACGTTTGATTGCTTCATATGCCCAATGCTTACCTTTTGATTTGGTTTCAGGCCATGCTGCTCCTTCATCGATCCACCGGCCCAACAGATCAACCTCCTGCTGCGAGAGGGGTTCACCATCAAGCGGCATCAATTCTCCAGCATCCGCATCGATAAGTCGACTGATCAGTAGACTCTCGCCCGCATGCCCCGGAACAACGATCGGCAACTCTGAATCAGCTTCACCAATCGCGTCAATGCGTCGGTTCAAGCGCAGCCCACCCTCATCATGCTTTTCACCATGACAGCGTTGGCAGTGTCGCCGCAGCAGTGGTTCAATCTGCTCAGAAAAATCCACACTGCGTCTTTCCAAATCAGCGTCCACTTGAGCCAACGTGGTACTACACCACAAAGGCACCAAAAAAAACATCGCTGAAAAGAAGATGCCGCGAATCAGGGGCGGGGTGTTGAGATAGGGCATCGAATACGCAGGACGGAGTGGCGGGAGATAATTTCAATCTTCAATCTTCATGATAACCATGCTCTGACAGTTGCATTGCTCGCAAAACACATTTTTCTTGCATGAACAACGCGACCGATTGCGAGTCAGCTGCTTCCCCGACTTCGCCATCAACCGCTCCGCCTCGCGTTTTCAACTTTCGTACTTACGCGTCCTGGATCAGAGAATCCAAGACCCGAACGCCCGCCCAACTGGCTTTGTTTTCTTCGATGAACTGCAGATGTCGCTCTGCTGTTTGATAAACATCATGAGCTGCGCGATCAGCAAAAATGCAGTGCAATGAAACATCAAAGTCCTGATTCACTTCGCGATCAAGTTCGCGATCTCGCGTCCCAATCGAAAAACCGACCAGTCCTTCATGGTTATCCAAGTATTTATTGCAAGCTTCCAGCAGCGTCTGAACTGCCTCGTCGCTTCGGTCTTTGAGGGTGAAGTAGACGTGATGAGCAAGTTGCGGCATTCGATTCAGTCCTTCATGAGAAAACAATTCGCCGTAATAAAACCACGCATAGCTTCCACCAACACTGCTGACGTGACAACAGCCCCCGGTTTCAGTTACCCAGTGCCGTACTGGCACATAACGTTAAATCATCCTGGCAGGGGGGTGATAAACAGCGATCACACCACAGCGACCACACCACAGCGACCACACCACAGCGACCACACCACAGCGACCACACCACAGCGA
>CAJXTM010000189.1 GCA_913061385.1 uncultured Rhodopirellula sp.
CGACGCCCGCCTTTGGCCCAGACTCGATAACAGCCTCAATCGCATCTGGAAGAAGACCTGTTTTTGCAGCGTCACCGCTAATATTTACTTCGAGTAGTACATTAATTACGATTCCCTGCAGAACCGCTTCTTCGGCAATTGCCTGAAGCAGACGTTCGCTATCAATTGAATGAACGAAGGGCTTGCAACGCAATGACCTTCGCACCTTGTTTCGTTGCAGGTGACCGATCATGTGCCATTCCAGCGGCTCAATATCCGCCATGGCTTCAGCTTTCTGCCACATGATTTGCGGACGACTCTCGCCCAGATCCCGACAACCCGCCGCAGTGAGGGCGCGAGTCAGGTGTTCATCGACGTACTTTGAGACACCAACAATGCGAACCGAGTCACGCTCGCGCGAAGACGCGGCAGTGGCTTCGCTAACCTGCTGCTGGACATGCTGCCAGTTGTCTTCCAGACGCTGCTGTTTGTATTTTTCAATCATCATCCGTGGAACACTTATCGTCTACCGTTACTAGTTCTTCATGTGATCCATCACCGGGATAGAATCGCGACCCATAAAACTCAGCGATCAAATGTTTCCCCAGTGCCGTGCGACATCGACGTTCACCCAATGATCGGTAAATCATCCATTGTTCAGACCCTGCTTGCATGCGATAGGCGGTGGCTTCATGACGCGCGATTAATTTAAGCTGATCACCTACTGTCAATTGCCGCCAAGTTCTTGGTCGTGAGAAGCGACGTTTTTGCAAATCAAACCACAGCGGTGCATAAAGTGCTTTGCGACCACGAGCAAACAATTGCAAATGGCCATCTTTGGTTTTGCTAATGGTTGAATCTGTGGGGCCAGCCAACCACTCCCCTGATGCCAAGGGAACAACCATCGCTCGCCTCTTATCATCAGCGAGGAAGCCTTCCCGTGTTTCACCCTCTGGCACCCAGTCAATGGACTTACCCAGTGGAAGGTTACACCAGTACTCAATCGCTGATGTCGATATATCAGCCGATTCAGCAGGGATCACAGTATCAGCCATGAGCAAGCAACGATCATCCCGAATCAACATGAGTTGTCGTTGGATTACCAATCCGCCACTCCAGGGCTGCTCAATTTCGATATAATGAACATCGTCATCGGTGTACTCACAGACCTCGGTCCAGTCGCCACAAGGTTGCCGCTCGACGCCGTCCAACTCGAGACGAACCTGCACTCTTCCGGCAAACAGTCTTCTCCGCCCGGCCAACAATTCCAGATGCGGGTTCTCACCTGAGTAGTCGAGGTGAAAACGCCCTTGGCGTACATCCCACTCTGGAAATCCAACGGCTACCTTGGCATCGCGGTCGTGGTGCCAAGTCCTGGGCAGCCCTACTTCCCACGCAAGTCGGCCGCCAACCGGGGATTCCCCACAAGCAGCGGAGAACGCAGACCCCAACAGTTCATGATGTTCCTCCTGCAATGTGGCAATCAAACCATGAGCTACATAGTCCATTGACATCGCTTCGACTGAAGCCGTACTGAACGCCGTGCCTAAAGGATGCGTCAAAGCTGCTGTCCATTTCGCCAGTGAAGCCCTCATTGTGTGATCAGATTTCCGAAATTCCAGCTTCGCAACCTTCTCTAGCAAGCTTTGGCAACGTATCAAGGATGCCAGAACAAGACGCACGTTTTCTGCATCAGCCAAAACACCTGTTAATGCTTCCTGCTCTCGGTCACACCATAATCTTACCGACTCACCAGCATTGTTTGCCAAGCGTTTACAAGCAGCGACACAAGGAACCCGCCAAGCAAGCGTGAGCCCCAGTTCACCGGCGAGCATCAGGTGATCAACACTGTAAGCAGTGCTCCGCTGCAGAACCGATTCATGAAGTTGCAGCAACGTTGAGGTCAGCCGCCACCAGCGATGGGCTTCCACACGGCTTGCTAACGCAGGTAAAGCAGCGGCCCACAAAATCGCGAAATGACAGTCGCTGGGTGGAAAGCCTCTTGACGCGTCAATCGAATCGATGAAGGCAGCAGCTTGGCGGTCAAAATCGATTCCGCTCTCCTGCTGTCCGTCACTTGCAGACGACTTCGCCTTTGATCTGCTTAATTCAACTAATGCACTGACCAATGGATCACACTCACAACCCTCGGCTGCCGCGACTCCCCAAAGATAGATCTCTAACTGCCCCTCTTTTCCACCAAACATCTTTTGCGTGTGCTTGGGATGAGCTAAACGTGACAACTCTTTCGACAGTTGTTCCCAATTTTCGCTATTCCAACGGACCGAACGAGCCCCACTTGCTGAGTCTTTGGACCCAGCCTCTGCGGACTCTGTTGGAAAGGACTCTCTCGACATCAAAATCAACCAAACTTTCGCCGTGGCGGCACTTTCATCAGCAACGCCGGGAATTCCCGCAAGCCGAACACCCACACCTCTAAATTCTGTAAACACGGCAACCAATTCATTGCATTCAGCAAATTTTGCATCGCCGTAGCATCCTACCTTCTGATACTGCCGCCTCTTGTCCCGCAAAACGTCCCAACCAGCCCGCTAACCTGAAAGCCGCGACCAACGGGCCTTGGCATGATAACTGCAAGGATAGTCGCTCCCACGCTGGACGATACCTTACTGTTAAAAAGTTGCTAGGCTAGCCTGTAAACAGCTGTTTAGCGTTGCGTCATTCCCGTAGGTGAACGCAGAGATCCCTGAAAACGTTCTGAGATCTGGCAAGAAACGCCGCCTACACCGACGCCCCCCGGGTTCAACCACGTCGTTTTCCCCGCCACGAAGCTATTCCCCGAGCGATAAGTGCCATCGCGTAAGAGAGAAATGTGATGAAAAAGCGTATGCCATTTGTGAGTGCATTATTTCTGATGCTGTTCCTGACCACCTGTGTGTCAGCCAATGTTGCCACAGCTCGGCCACAGCAACCCCGCACCTCCAACGCTACTGGGCAGACCGCGTCTGAGGCCGCGGGCAACACCCCACCGGCGAACAATCAAACCGCAAATCCCGGTCTGCCTGAACTCCCACAGCCCGGTGATCCGGACAAGAACGTGCCAGCAGAACCACAGGACACTGCTACGCAAGAGGAAATCGATGCTGCCCAGAATGCCTATATCTCTCCTGCAACCATCACACGCAGGACACTGAATCCACCACCCAATGGAACACCTATCAGCAAAAACCACCTCTGGGTGGATGCAAAGAATAAACGGGTCATCCTTGACGGATACGTCGCAATGACAGATGGCCCGCTTGAAATGTTCGCGTGCCCTGAGGGAACCAAAGAGCACGAGTCAATCATCGGGACACTCGCCCGATCCAAAGAAGTGCATGCGGCCCTACTGGCCGTCGGCACCATGCGTGGAACGCCCGTTGAATTTCTCCCGAAGTTCGTTCCCGCCACCGGGCAACGGGTGAGATTGTGGGTCTGTTACCGAGATAAAGATGGAGAGTTCAAGGCCGTCGACGGCCGCCGTTGGGTCAAAAAAGCAAGCACCGGAAAACAGATGGAACCGGACTGGGTATTCTCCGGTAGTGGATTCTGGAAAGACCCTGACAGCGGCAAAGAGTTCTACCGTGCTGACTCAGGCGACATGATTTGTGTATCCAATTTCAATTCCGCAATGATGGACGTGCCTGTCGCAAGCAGCGCCGAAGCCGGTGACCTGCTCTTTCTGCCGTTCACTGAACGCATTCCACCCCAGGGAACACCACTCAGACTTGTCCTCACCCCGATCCCGCTGCATACCGACAAGCCAACAAAACCGGAAGATAAGACTGACACCACCACCCCACCTGACAAGTCGATCATGCCGCTCAAGGATCCAATCAAAACGAAACCAAGTCCCATCAAACCCAAAGTAAAATCACAAGACTGAGTACACCGTCTCAGTATCCTGCATCTTCGCTCTGACGAGGTTGGCTCATGTGCCAAGATCGACGGAACTGCCTGTAGTTCATCAGGAACCGATAATCTTTTTTCGACAAGCACCAGCAATGTTTGAGCAACGTCTTTCCCTACGTTCAACGACCGCGGGCGTTACTGGTGACCACTGACCCTGCAAGTCATTCAGACGTGCCACGTCTGCAAGGGCCTAGATTAAGCCAACCGCTTTTCGCCAAACCCAAAAGATTCCCAACAGAACAACGAGCCCCAGAAACATCAGTGGGTGGCTCCACAGTTGCAAACGCCTCAGCGAGGGTTCAGGCTGAGGAAGGGTAGAGAGCAATTTGATTATTTCAGCCACATCGGTTTGTGCAACCGCCTTACCGCGTGACACAAGGGCTATTTCTTCCAGCACATCGGGTCGCGCTGGCTTCCCTACCTGCTCAACAGCCTGTCCGCGAACATAAAGCGTAGCATCGAGTTTTACTCCGGTCTGTTGACAAAGCACCGCAACCGCATGCTTGCCAGGTTCTTGAGGCGTGAATCTTCCTTGAAAGACTCCCCATTGATCACCCTCTGCCGTGAGTCTCACGGTGTCAACAGTTCCGGCAGGTGATGTGACAGTCACCAACACATCACCTTGCTGCAGAGGTTCTCCGCCTTTATCCATCACGTGGGCGCTAAAGGTAAGGGTTTTACGAACCTGAGGTTGATCTGGCTTATAAAACAGTCGCATTCCCTTGCCCTTGACCATATTTCGTTGATAAGCCATCCACCGCACTACCTGTCCCCAGAACCGGTAATGGTATTTGTCTTCGACACCTTTACGCCACCGCCATGCACCATCGGTTCCCATGAACAGCACTTTTCCCTCACCAAAGGTTCGCGTGACAAGTAATGGCAATCGGCCGTACTGGTTACTCATATCATTGTGCACTGCCAAAACTTCTGACCCGGCTTTGGCACGCACAACAGGCGCGTACCATTGGAAGCCCGGAAGATCTTCCCAGACCTGCACATTCTCATCCGCGTTATCAGCCAGTTTGGTCAAAAGGCTGTTTCGGCCCCTTTCGGTCAATTCGAAGTGACCCGCCGTCCGTGACCCCCAACCGCCAGGTTGCGATTCATCCATCACAACCGGATTCAATTCCTCCAACGCCGTCCCCTTCAGGCTGAATTGTCGACCCTGCAACCCGGGCATGAAGACCAATCCGCTAGCCTGCTGTTCAATCAATCCCTTCAGCAACTCACACTGTTCCTCGGTAAGCTGATCATCATCAAGACCAACATCACCAAGAAACACCACGTCATAGGTCGCTAAGTCTTCAATAGCCTCTGGAAAAAGCTGGATATAATCCTGCGACCCACCACCGACCTTCTCCAGCCCGGGGTGAAATAGCAAACAAGAAACCTCTACCCCTGGGTCCCTCGACAAGGCATTTCTTAGATAGCGATATTCCCAACGTGGATAAGATTCGACCACCAATACCTTGAGCTGTTCTTCGCGGATCACGATTGGGGCAGCCTGTTCATTATTATCAGCGATCGTTTCCTCCGCTTGCCGCGGAACTGCAACGCGGATTGTGAAGTCCCCTGTATCAGTCGTCTTCCAATTGAACGCTTCATAAGTGCGGCCCATCGCAGTAACCCGCACATCCTTGGTTAAGATGTCGCCATTGGAAACTTCCATCGTAACGGTGGTCACAAAATCACGAGGAAGAGAACTATCGATCGTAAACGGGATTCGCACAGGTTTCCCCGCTGCCCCAAAGGTAGGGATATCGACGCTCAACAATTCAACATCGGGCAAGCGGTTTGCACTTCCTGCAGCGACTGTAAAAACCGGAATCTGTTTGGTTCTTAGACGCGACGCTGCTTCGACTGGCGGTTGTCCATCATTCCAGTCGCCATCAGAAATCAGAACGATCCCCATCAGTTGCCCCACCCGAGACGCGGTCTCAAGCAACGGATCTTTCAAATTAGTCACTGTCGTCTTCGCTTCAGCATCTACAACGGTCGGCTCAGCATTACGGTCACCAGCCATTTCCTCTGCAGACCTCACTGCGCTACTGATAGGCTGCAAGACAACATTCAAGCGATTGTCCAGCTCAGACCATGCCTTGGAATCAAGCAATGGCTTAACCGCCTCGGCACGCGTGATCGCTTGCTTACCGCCCACGCCCTCTACCAAAACATCCCGCGTTTCCATGCTGCGTGAATCATCCCACAGCACCGCGATAGTCGGCTTGGTATCTGGCTGATATTGTTCAATCCACTCGGGCTGATTAAGCAATAACGCGATCAGAGCCACGATCAGCACACGCAAGACTTCCAATTTCGCTACCGCCTTCATGCGTCCACTGCGAAGCCACGCGTAGTAACCGACGCCACAAGTCGCTAATACCGCAACGATCCCCAGGGTGATCGAAAACGGTGTCGCGATGAACGTAAGGTGCTGAACGCCCGTCAAACTGCACCCCCCACGGAAACATTTTCTGAATTCGAACCGGCGTTGCTGTTTGCAAAACCGCTAGCCGTGGGTCCATTTCCCTTGAATTCGCCTGAAACCACGGCAACCGTGACGCGTTTCGGAATACAGAGAAACGCTTCACCAATGAGTGCAACCAAAACCAAGATCAAAAAGAGACGCCACACTTCTTGGATCAAACTGCTGTCATTATCAGCCGTTTGATTAACGCGATCAAAATCCAGGTTAGCAAACAACATCTCAACGCGTTCCTCAGGGACAATGGTACTGGCATCCTCACCCTCGCTTCGGTTGATTGCCAGTAACTTACCTTGTCCTTGATAGATACCGGCGGTGGACGAGTAAGTGCTCGAGAGGCCATCGGTACTTCCCGCTAACTGCTCCCATTCCTGAGTTTCGTTTGTCGCAAACTCCCCGGCAATCGTTTGCTTGGTGCTTGCCAACATCATGGCCCCTGCTTCACCCGCTCGCTGGATCATTGCATACAGAACAACGCCTGCACTTGCAAAGGAAGAATCAGCCGGCGACGTGGTTGTGGTACAGAAGCTGTCTCTTATACACATCTCCGAGCCCACGAGACCGAG
>CAJXTM010000190.1 GCA_913061385.1 uncultured Rhodopirellula sp.
GCCAAAGTGCCCGGTTCCAGCTTCCTGGTACTCCTGC
Organism: uncultured Rhodopirellula sp.; assembly: GCA_913061385.1. Classification (GTDB taxonomy): domain Bacteria; phylum Planctomycetota; class Planctomycetia; order Pirellulales; family Pirellulaceae; genus Rubripirellula. The sequence continues at coordinate 38 of CAJXTM010000190.1, forward strand.
ACAAGTTGGCATACCTGCGCTGAGATCCGTCCCACGGGACGACCGTCCCGCTCAGCCAAGAAGTAGGCAGCATCCGCATGTTCGAAATAAGGGTTGTGGCGACGAGAAAGCCTTTCCTTGACTTGATGCATAAGAGGTGGCACCCAAGCAGGGTCATCACCATACAATCCCCAAGGCACACGCAAAAAATGCTTGAGATCTCGGGAGCCTTCTACCTGCTTAAGAGTCAATCTTGTCATACCGCCAAAACCCGCTGAAGCAGGAACGGGCTTACCCGATCGCGAACCATTGCGGCGCCCGGTGCAGTCTGATGCACCACCGACTGGTCGGTAAAAGGCGTGGTGGTTTTTGACGCGATCATATTGAACAAGTGACTAGCTGACATTTTTGAGGTCACGAACTTTACTTTTCTTGAAAAGCAAGATCCCGTTTTTCACGATCAGACTGACGTTCTGAACCCCCGGGCTCGTGAATTCGATCGTGCTTGTTCGTTTTATGACCCGAGCACGTTGATCGACTAGTGTGTGAGTGTAACGTTTCGCACCTTCACTACACCAGTGATTTTAGATCCAAACCACGGGAACAACGCTCAACAGTTTGCAACGTTGCCCCTATAAGCGTGCCACACGCTTCCGACACACTCGAATCGTTTGACTCAATTCGACGGCCGAGCGTCACAATTGACGATTTTATCATCACAACAGGCCAAATGTGCAACAGTTACCAACCAAGCTCGTCCCCGATATTTACGGCGGCAAACCCTCGCCAGAGACAACTAAATCTAGCGTCAAAGTGTAACGGAAGCCTCAAAACACGCGGCTCGCTGACCGTAAGGGCAGCCTTCGAGCTTGCTTCCGATGTGTAATTGCAGGTCAAAAACTGGTTTTGTCACCGTTCCCTCCTGCACCCGATCTCAAACCGTGCGGTCGCTTCTAGCTGTATTTTGCGACTATATTTCGCTCTCTCCCTCGGCCCTCTCTGACGCTCAATGAAAGTCCCGCCAGATGCCGCACTCTGTCAAACAACGTTCTTTATTACTTCGGACAGTCGTCTGGCTCGTCTGCACCGCTGCATTGGTGACGGTCGGAGCCGTGATTTTTGAGTGGATACAACTTGCCTCATCGCGATCCTACGATCAACTCGATTGGCGGGCGTTACGGATCGCGGTGCTGCTGCTCCTGAATCTGTGCCTGACAGTTCTGATTGCTTCTGCATTCGCGTTGTACTTTTGGTCACGACTTTCGCAATCTCTCCCCGAACTGCAGGGATGGCACCTGCAAAGCCCAGAGTCTGAATTCTGTGCCAAGCATGCGACTCGCGACTATGTCTTCGATGATTATCTGGCACAGGAAGAACGAATCTTCCAAGAATTGGAAGCGTTGATCACGGATTCATGGACAAGCCAAAATTCAGGTGCCTATAACCGGTTTAACAAAGACTCCATCTGTGATCCGGCATCCCTATTGGATCACAACTGGAATCGCAGTCGAGTATTAGAATGCGACAGCCCGATTGGCGGTGTGCTACTCGTTCATGGCTTGAGCGACTCCCCTTACTCATTACGAAGACTAGGTGAACGCCTTCACGCAGAAGGTTACACAGTGATCTGGCTAAGAGTCCCCGGTCACGGCACAAATCCACATGCTTTGGCAACGATCTGCTGGGACGACTGGACAGCAGCAGTCAAAGTTGCAGCCAAAGGGCTACGCTCGAAACTGCCCGATGGTCTGCCACTCTTATTGGCTGGCTATTCAAATGGTGGTGCACTGAGTGTCCATTACGCGGTCTCTGCCCTCGACGACGAAACGCTGCCGTCCGTCGATGCAATTGTACTGCTCTCTCCGATGATCGGAATCAACCCGCTGGCAAAAATAACAAGATTGACCAATGCGGTAGGACTAGTTTCCCGCAACGAAAAAACCAAATGGTCGCACATCTATGCCGAGATAGATCCGTTTAAATATAGCTCATGGCCAATGAACGCTAACGCTCAGGCATGGGACGCCACCCAAGGCGTCGAGAAAAAGCTGGCTGTGTTGCAGAAAGCCGGACGCATGAACGAAATGCCTCCGATTCTCGCCATGCAGTCTGCAGTAGATTCGACAGTGAGCGTTCCCCGACTCATTACCGCCTTGTTTGCTCGGCTGCAGTCTGAAACCAGCGAGTTGTTCCTGTTCGATATCAACCGAATCGACAACCTCAGCAATTTGGTAAATTTTTCATTCGAGAAAACCATCCTTCCTGCGTTACAACAGGCTGATCGCCCCTATCGCCTTTCGGTCGTTCGAAACGCAGAGAACGACCCCAAGCAAATGGTGCTCAGGACACGTACAAGAGGTACGTGGCGCGAACAGCCGATCCAAGCTTGCTGGCCAGATGGTGTGATCTCTTTGTCTCACATTGCGATTCCTATCGCTCCTGATGATCCTGTCTACGGCGACGAATCACACACCGCTGGACTCTCTCTTGGCAGTATCCGCATGCGTGCCGAACCGAGTGCCTTGATGATTCCAAGCACACTGTTCGTACGTTGCCGCCAGAACCCGTTCTATGAGCTGATGGAAAATCACGTGATTGAGTGGGTGAACACCAATAATCCCTCGCGAAACGATGGTGTCTGAAACGGTGTAAGTCTTCGATTCACAGGGGTCTCCAATACCCCCCGTGGCTATTATTACCCTAGTTTGCATACTAGACGCTCAAAAGCGAGACGCAGCCCCCATCAAAATGGAACGACACACTCGAATGTCCGACAATTCCACCCGTCCCAACGCATTGATCTTGCTGGCCTGCTTGAGTTCAGTAATCTCAATGTCCTTTGCACTTGGTCAACAACCGGCCAACAGCGTGGTTGCTTTGCAAGAATCGTTCGAGCGACCAGAACTCGGTGACAAGTGGACCTATTCCAAAGGTAACTGGAAAATCGCAGACAGTGCCCTGACAGTACGTGAGCTGCCACAAAATGGCGAAGCCGCGGTCATTCGCCGCTCCGTCGAAACAGGAAATGCCGTTTACGAGTTCAAATTCATGCTCTCAGATAAATGCAAATCCATGACATTTGGGTTCGACCCAGCGAAGAGTAAATCGGACAAGGATGAACACTCGTTCTCACTCATCGTTACTCCTGATTCGTGGCGGATCACGAAGCTCAGGGACAACACCGAACCCAATGAATCAGTCAACCAAGTCATCGCCCAAGAACGGGAAACATTCAAAGCAGACCGCTGGTACCGTTTACGCATTACAACATGGGGTCCTTTCGTGACCGCAAAGATCGACGACGAAATCCCCCTTAAGGTTTCAGACAGTAGCTTCGCAGCACAAAAGTCGGTACTGACCTTTCGTTGCACAGGTGGCCCAGTGGAGATCGACGATATCCAAGTCTGGACGCAACGTTAAACAAACTTGCCTCAGTGAATTCTTCAGTTGCGCAACATCCACGTTTGTCTCCGACCGGAACCTGCTGACCTGATCACAAGTGCTACTTACCCAGCAACCAAAGCTGCAAATCGAGTCGAACACGCATGTCAATCAAAAAGCACTCAGGAGAGTTCTCTTGGATTGGATCGATGATTGAGACGTCACGCGAATCAATCATCGGGGTTGCGGTTGCCACAGACACACTGACAGGGGTTGCCACGGTTTCATTGATCCCCGCCAGTTCACTCTCCAGATCCCGCGTCAAGGCTGCGACATCTTGCCTGATTTGACTGCTCTCAGGTTTCGATCGTGGAAACCAGTTTCAACACTGCAGTGCAAACGGGCATGATCACAATCCTGATCGAGGCAGCTATACCAAAGCGTATTCAGAATGATGCTGCCGGTTCACCACCACCACGCGTAATCAATGTATCGAAGGTCTTTCGATCCAACGGCAACTCGATACGTGTCACGGATCCGTCTCCCATCAACCAGAACCCCGATTCGTTGTTGTTGAGGGACTGGATAGCCGCAAACGCCTCATCGGGAGTCAATTCGTTTGTCGATTTCCAATCGGCCGAACGATTGGGAAGCCTGACGGCCATGACAGTCATATCTAATCTGTCTGTCACGTCACTAAACTGAATCGGAGTATTCGGCACAGACGAAAACATACCCTCCGGTGAAACGATTACGAAAACATCTGTCTCGTTAGGTGTAGTTGGATCAAGCGGCTGAAAACAGAAAGGTGCCCGATCAGGCACCGTTTGCGATTTTCCTTGGACATAGAGACCACCATCGTCAACATACGGCGCCACTGCCATCCGCCAACTTCCGATGACGTTTCCATTTTCGTCTGCGGTTGCCGTGAAGGGTAATTGCTTGTGCACCGCATGATAATTGAGCAACGCCAGCGCTACCTGCTTCGTCCGATTCATCTGAGAATTGCTTCTCGCAGCAAGCCTCGCGTTACTCACAGCGGGTAACAGCAGCGCAACAAGAACACCGCCGCAAAATAACAGCACGACCCCCACTCCGATTACCAACCCAATAATCAAAACTGAGTTACCACCACCCTTGGAGGAACTTGGCGAAACTATTGGTGCAGCAGAATAGGGAGAAGGTTGATTCGGCGGGAGATTCGACATGGGAACATCTTTCTAAGTGATCGTTTGATAATTACCTGGTTGTGAAATCACAAAGTCGTGAAAAAGACATAGCCAGTGTAACAAGTGCCATACAATGAGGGACGCCGAACTTATCGCGTCACACAAAGACCACAATCGCATTCGGCACCGAACTGCAGTGCTCAATGGTGATGCGATTGGTAATGAATTCCGATACCCCGAGTGCAATCGTGAACCGTCTTTCAATCTCCAGCATCGTTCTTGCCATTGCCGGTTCTTTTTCGTGTTCACTTATGGTGATCGCGAATGATGGTAAAAAACCGAAGAACACCAAAGGCATGCTGCAACCAGCCTCGGTTTTGCATGTTGCTGAAGGGCTGAATTCTGACGGTTCCTTGGTGAAACATTATCAACGTGGCCTACGGTACGCGACAAAATACTTCGGGCACTATGGCCCTTATTACATCTATTTGTTGGGACCTGACAGTGAGAAAAGTGTTCACACAATCTATCGCCAGCGGGCGATGAGCCGAGTCAAGCTGAACTCGAAACTCTCAACGGAGCAACAGATAGATTCATTTCTCAAACGGCCGAATGTTGCCTCAGAGATCAAAGCTGTGTTATCGGGAAAGTCTGAAGGCGGATTAACATGGACGCAAGAACCGCCAATTCTTTACGAAGATGTGACGACGAATGCCAAGCAGCGGGAAAAGGATCCGATTGAAAACACATGGGGTGCTCTCCACGAGTATCACCATGTTTTCCAAATGGCTCATTGTGACACAACGCAAAAAAGGACCTCCGACAAGCACATCAATTCGTGGATGGCCGAGGGAATGGCAACCTACAGTTCGGCGAAGTTCATGGAAAACATGGGTCTCGTTGATTTCAATGGCTACATGTTGCAACTACGAGAAACAGGCGGAAACATCGGCCGCCCTGGCATCAACGAGTTTTTAGCCAAGACAAAAGGCTGGCGATTGGAAAATGAGAGTTACTGGGATCAAGGTGGATCCGCACAGGTTTACTACATGCTTGGTGCTTGGGCGACCGCTTACTTGATTCATGTTCAAGGTGTGGAAGAAGTGGTCGTGTTGAAAAGCTGGTACCAAGACATTCCCCGCATCGGAAAATCAGCAGCCTTCAAAAAGCACATGGGTTTATCACTCGCTGATTTCTACAAGAGATTCGACGTTTTCATTCGTCAGCCCGATGAAAGCGTGATGAAGATTCTCGAGGACTGAAACAACGAGAGATGATCAACCTCGAGAAGACCTGGGCCCATTTCAGGGTAGCGTGACGTTTAGAAATAGAGGCAGCAAAATCAAATGGAAGAGTTGCAGATGTGATTAGGCTTGTGTTACCCCGGGGGCGCTACGCGAGACTCGTCGGGCCTTGGATATTCCACGTCGTCGATGAAGAAGGATACTCACGCTGATGAAGCTCCATATCGCAAGGGTGCTGGGCTCAGGAACCGCCGCGACTGATGAATTCGAAGAGCTTGCAAAGTTAGTAACACTTGCAACTCGGAAGCCTAGACCGGTCACCGTGGCGATAGGATTGCCTTGAAAGGCGGAAGAGGAGCGGAGAAGGCTTAGGTTCGAATTCCAGCGCCCACCCCGGAATATGCGTTCGGAATCGCCTGAGCTGTTTTGTAGGTCGCTGCTTGTTTCGGTCCATTCAAATGCGTTCCCTCCCAAGCCCATGACTCCATAGGGACTCAAGCCGCCAGACTCGGTCACGTCAGCCGGGCCGCTCAAAAAGCTTTGACTGTAAACCGCCGTGTTTGCAGTGGTTCCTGAGCTAACAGCGTAAGGTGCAAACCCACTTAAAGTCGGGTAATCAGAATAGGTTTCGGTGTTCGGATCGTAATACGCTGCTTTGTGCCATTCATCGACGCTTGGCAGCCAGTATTTTGCATTCTTGTGACGGAAAAGGTTGGTTCCACCTGATTGCCATGCTTCACTCGGGTCCCAAACGGTTAGGTTATCGTCGAGTTCATCTGTGTCGAATCTGTACGCTGCTTGGTATCCTTCACTGGTATTGAGCCAGTTGACAAATCGGGCTGCTTCGTTCCAGTCGATTCGGGTACTGGGCTTTCCTGCATCGCGAGAGTCGTGAGTGATTTCTAGGGTTTGCGAGGCATTGAACTTATTAACCATATCCCAGCTGGTTTCGTGTTTTGCAATCCGATAGCTGTATGCAACCTGCCCCGCGGCAACTGGGTTGCCGCCGTTATCGCCAGAATTTCCAGGATTCGCGATCTCTGCAAATTCAATATTGAACTCTGTCTCTTATACACATCTCCGAGCCCACGAGACCGAGGCTGATCTCG
>CAJXTM010000191.1 GCA_913061385.1 uncultured Rhodopirellula sp.
GTGTATAAGAGACAGCTACTGGAAGGTGTGCCGGGATTGGGGAAGACGCTGCTTGTCAGTTCGCTGGGAAAAGCGATTGATCTAAGTTTCAGTCGTATTCAGTTCACACCAGATATGATGCCTGCTGATATTCGTGGCACAAATGTGCTGACAGAGAATGAAAACGGTGGCACTCAACTTGAGTTTCAAGCTGGCCCAATTGTCGCGAATCTCGTGCTTGCAGATGAGATCAACCGAGCGACCCCGAGAACGCAGGCGGCCTTACTGGAGTCAATGCAAGAGAAACAAATTTCGGTTGGCAAACGCACCATCCACCTCGAAGACCCCTTCTGCGTGATGGCAACGCAAAACCCGGTTGAGCAGGAAGGAACCTATCCATTGCCCGAAGCGCAACTCGACCGTTTCCTCTTTAAGCTGGTTGTCGGCTATCCAGCAGAAAGTGACTATCGGACTATTTTGCGACGCACGACCTCCAACGAGCAGATTGATCTGAAACCTGTTTCTGATGCAAAAACCGTGATTCGTATGAGGCAGGTGGTGCGAGCGGTACCCGTTCCAGAGCACGTAGAAACTGACGCCATTCGGCTAGTCATGGCGACGCAGCCCGGAAACGAATATACCCCGGCGATGGTAAGTGAGGTGGTCGCGTTGGGAGCATCTCCGCGTGGTGTTCAGGCGTTGATTCTGGCGGGAAAGGTACGAGCTTTGCTGGAGGGTCGGTTCGCCGTTGCTACGGAGGATTTGAAAGCGGTTGCGCATGACGTTCTGAGGCATCGTGTGCTGGTGAACTTTCAAGGTATGTCTGAGGGCATTACCTCGGATGATGTCATTGCTGAAGTTCTGAAATAGAATTTTTAGTTTGCGTCCGCACGAGTGTACAAACTGCGCGGTTGACGAGTTGCCCTTTTGTCTTTCAAGAAATTGTTCCGTATGAACGATCCTTTTAACCTGCTTGATCCTGATTTTCTGCAACAGGCGAGCGCCATGCGTGTTGTTGCCAGGCGGGTTGCCCCCGCGGGGCGATGGGCGGAGCATCGATCGCGTGATCGAGGCCAAGGAATGGAGTTTCGAGATTACCGGCCCTACTCTCCCGGTGACGAGCTGAAGTCGATTGATTGGAACGTCTATCGAAGGCTGGGGCGTTTTGTCGTTCGGCTTTTCGAAGAGATGGAAGATCTGCCGATCTATTTGATGCCGGACCTTTCCAAGAGCATGTGGCACGATGAGCCTCCGCGCGCTATTACCGCGATGAAGGTTGCCGTTGCGTTCGCGTCGATCGGGTTGGATCAGCACGATCGCGTCGGAGTTTTACCGTTTGGCGAAGATCTGGATAGCACTATCCGGCCGACATCCGGCAGGGGACGCTTGGGACTGATTGCTGAATCCCTGAGTCGAGCTGCGGAAAAATCGCGTGATAAGCCCGGGGGAACCGACCTTGCCACGGCCTTGTCAAAATTGAGGGGCCTCCGTATGCGAGAGGGTTTGCTCGTGATTATCTCTGACTTTTTCGATCCACATGGGATCGAGGTCATGACAGCAGAATTGAAGCGTACAAGACATCGTCCGCTGCTGGTTTCAATCAGTCGCAAGGAAGATCGTGAGCCTGAACTTCAGGGAGATATTCGGGTCAGAGATTGTGAGACCGGTGACATGCAGGACGTTTCGATTACCAACAATGTGATTGATCAATACCGAATTGCGTATGATGCCCACTTCGAGAAACTCGAAGGTTTCGCAAAAAGCCGGCAGGGAAACCTGCTGTTTCTTGACCATGAAGGCGATGTGATGAAACAGTTAGCTCAGCTGTTTGAAGGCGGGAGTTACGTAGCATGACTTTTACCTTGCTTTCGACTGTAGTGACATTGGTGGGGATAGGAGCCATTGCGTTGGCTCTAGGTCTGCTTCAGCGTTTGCGTGTGCAACATCGCGAAATCGAGGTTGTGAGCACTCTGTTTTGGCAAGCAGCAGTCAAGGAAACTCGAGCCCGGGTTTTTGTACAAAAGTTTCGACATTGGCCTGCCTGGTTATTGCTTGTTTTGATCGCATCGTCGCTTTGGATTCTGCTGGCGGGACCACGGTGGAGTGGCAGCGATCAAATGCAACATGTTGTGCTGTTAGATGGCAGTATTGCTGATCAAGAGGTGTCGGAATCTGATTTGGAGTTGGCGTCTGTAACGGCTGCAAAACTTCCGTTGATGAATCGTGAAATTGTTCATGCGGGGCCACGGCTAGAGACATTGTTGCGGCGGGGCGAACCCGTTCAGTTAGCGAGGCTCAGGTATGGCAGAGAGCGGATACCTAGCTCAACGGGGCTGGAGTGGGCGTTGGATGCGTTGGCGACTCGCGCCGCTGCTGCCACGCCACTTAGCGTGCACATCATTGGTGATGCAGAGTTTGATCAACGTTACCTTGATGCTTTGCCAGCTGAACTCACTGTTTTTCGTGTGGATCGTGGCCCATCGCTGGGCAAGCCCGTGCTTCGTTCGCTTGGAGTTTCTGACTCCTCGTCGGGCCTCTGGCAGACTGTGGACCTGCTGTTCGCGCCCGGGATACCTGAAAGTTTTAATCTTGCGGAGCTAAAAGTCACGATTGATGAACAAATCCTGCTGAATGGGGTGCGAGCTGCAAAAGAGGGCGACTTTGTGATTGAGGATATTCCTGCGAGCGGGGGTGTGCTCCGACTGAATTATGAAGGACGTCAGGTAGGTGCAATTACGCTACCGCGGCGAGAACCGATCAGGATCACGTTTGAACCCGGGACACCAGAAGTATTGAAGGATCTTGTGCTGTTGGACCCAGCATGCAGCGAAGTGGCTTCGCAACACGATCTGTTGGTGGGTGAAAGTGAGAATGCTGACTTCTGTCTGGTTTCAAACGAACAGGCAGCTTTTCAGATCGATACGGATTTGGCTGATGCCGAGTCGGCTCTCCGCGGGCTGATTGATGAATTGGCTTTACGTCAGATTGATGCAACAGGCTTGGCGGAACAGAGCGGACGCGTGGTTGATGTGCAGGTATCTACTTCGGATACACGAAGGATATCGCTCTGGAAGAATCTATTTAACTCGACATATAACTTTCAGCAGAGTCGTGCCTGTCCGATTTTTGTGGCACGCTCAATTCGATGGCTCGCCGGGCGTCCCGTGTTAGTGCCATGGGCCGAACAGGGGATGCGATTACCGGTTGCTCGTCCCGTTTTCGAACGAGTCTCGGACGCGACGGCGGAGGCAAGTGATGGTCGAACGTTACAGGTGACGCGGTTGACGAGGCCAGCGGTGGTTGCCGGCTTGGTCGAGGAGTCGCCACCTTACAGCGTCGTAGCAGGAGTCGGGCTTGCTGCTTGGATTGGGGTTTTCGCGGTTTTCATATTGCTCGCTGAGTGGGCGTTATTCCAGAAGGGGCGTTTGCCATGATTCTGTTACACCCATTAATGCTGCTGTTTGCGGCGGTCGCTTTGGTTCCATGGGTAGGTCCGTGGAAGGGATCGAATCCAGTCCAGAACGTGATGCGATCACTTGTTTTCTTGCTGATTGCTGGTGCGATGGCCATGCCGCACCTTCAGGTTGGGCAAAGCAAGCCATGCAAGGTGTTAGTGTTGGATCGAAGCTCGAGTATTTCCGATGCTTCGAAGGCACAGTCGCTAAGCCAGCTTAAAGCATTTCAAGCATCAACCGACAGTCACCTTGTTACGTTTGGCGAGCTTTTGGCTCCCGATGATGTGTCAGGTTTTGCGTCGGTGACCCGAATTGAAGAGCATCCTTCCCGAGGTGAATCTCCTCTTTCTGCTGGGATCGCTCGGGCCCAGGCTCTGATTCCCTGGGGGGCGTCCGGGAGCGTGACCATTGCGAGTGATTCGCTTGCGACGCGACCCGATGATGATCGAGCAGTTGCCGCGCTGCGTCAGCAATCCGTCCCGGTGCATTGGGTGGAACTTGAGACCGTCGCTAGATCTGCAACGCCTGTGGGTGTCACTTGGGAGTCTCCACTAAGGAAAGGTACAGACTCGCGGCTGGAAGTACGGGTTGCTAGCACTGAGGATAATAATAATGGGAGCTTAGTGCTGAAGTCTGGCGAGAGCGAGCTAGCGCGTGTCAGTTTTAATGGACCCGGGCAACAAACGGTGAGTTTGAGCTTTGAGCCGGAGGAGGCTGGTTTCTTAGATGCCGTCATCGTAGCTCAGAACAGCGATGGTTCTAAGAACGAACTTGCAATCGTGTTGCCAATTTTACCGCCCCATCAGTTGCTTTATCTTGGTGACCGACAAACTGACGCAGCGGTCAAACTGGCGAGTATGTTGGGGCCAAGTTTTGAGGTGTCGACGGTGAATATCAAGGACGCAGAGCAGCTGCAATCTGCCTTGAACCGCACTGATCTCGTCATGCTTGATGATCAACCGGCGGAGGCGGTGAACCCCATCGCTGAACAACAGTTGGTTGAGGCTGTTCAGAATGACGGGCTGGGCTTGGTGATGAGTGGCGGTCGGGCTTCGTTCGGAGGTGGTGGCTGGCATGATCACCCAATTGAGTCATTGTTGCCGATCGAATTGGTTCAAAAAGAAGAAAAGAGAGACCCCTCAACGTCGTTGGTGATCGTGATTGATACATCGGGTTCCATGAGTGGGGTGCGTGTTCAACTTGCCAAAGAGGTGTCGCGTCTGGCGATGAAGAGGTTGCTGCCACACGACAAAGTGGGGATTGTGGAATTTTATGGGGCGAAACGGTGGGCCGCTCCATTGCAGCCCGCTTCCAATGCCATCGAATTGCAACGAGCTCTGAACCGAATGGATGCCGGTGGCGGAACTGTCATCTTGCCTGCTCTGGAAGAGGCGTTTTATGGCTTGCAGAATGTTGATACCAGATACAAACACGTCTTGGTTTTGACTGATGGCGGCGTAGAATCGGGAGACTTTGAATCGTTGATGCGGCGAATGGCCAACGAAGGGATTAATGTTTCGACTGTCCTTGCGGGCGGTGGATACCACAGCGAATTTTTGGTCAACATCGCGAACTGGGGAAAGGGGCGTTTTTACAACGTACCAAATCGTTTTAATCTGCCCGAGATTCTGCTCAAACAACCATCGACCACGAAGCTGCCATCCTATCGGCCTGGGCAGCACCTCGTTCAGGCACGTGGCGGACGCGGTTGGTGGGGTGATGTCGACACAAAACAATTACCAGAACTCGCCGGATATGTGGAATCCAAACCGCGTGCGGGTAGCGAAATTCTGCTGGAAACGGTCGCTGAAAAACATCCTGTGCTATCGACTTGGCGTTACGGACTTGGACGCGTCACGACGCTTACCACCGAACCGCTCGGGGAAGGCACCAAGCCTTGGCAAAAGTGGACTGAGTACGGGAACGCACTCGCAAGAATTCTGCAACGCAGTACTGGGGACATGCGTGATCCATTTCATTATGAAGTTGAATTTGACGGGGGGGACCTGTTCATCCATGCGATGCGGCAGCAACCGCGAGGCGTCAATTACGTAGATACTCATCCGGTTGCACGCCTGTTTGGAGAGAAATCTGAGATCTCATTCCTGCGACGCAGCCCTGACCGGTATGTGGCTCGTATGCCCATTCCCTCGATGGGGCAGACAATTCGATTGGAAACGTCGTCGAGCAGTACCCCGCAGCGGTGGAATTTGATGGCGGTGATGTCGCCCGTTGCATCTGAGGAATTTGTCGACCCGATGAACTCGATCGACGCCGAACAACTTACTTTGCTCACTGGAGGTCAGCGCATGTCACTTACATCGGTCTGGTCAGACGCTCCCGCTTCGCAAGCCAAAGGGAAAACACTGCTTTCGCTTGCGCCTTGGTTGTATGGAGTCGCTTTGTTTTTGTTTATCGCTGAGATTGTCTATCGCAGGTTGCCACGTCGCATAAAGCCAATGTCCGGTTCACTGCGGGCCACGGCTGCGGCACTGTTGGTGACGCTCATGCTGCAGACACCGTTGCTGCAGACACGGTTGTTGCACGCAGCAGATACGCCCAGCCCTGATGCACTCAGCCCTGCTGTGGTGACAGCGGCCAACAAGTTGATCGATAGTGGCACGCGTGATGGAATAAACGAGCAGGCAGTGGCCGTGCTGTTTGATACTGCAATTCTTGAGGAAGGCAACCTGCAAGGAATCTTGGACTGGTTGGCGGACTCGAGCGATGATCTTACGGTCCCGCGCAATCGGGTGATTGCAGAGATTGAGCTGCAACTCGCTGCACGGCGTGGCGATTTGCAACGTGCTTCAGATTTGTTAGGCGAGCTTCTCAAACAAAAAGATGTCGCCGCTGCGAGGCGGGATCTGCAGCTTACTCAGGCTAAATTCCATGATGCGTTGGGCGAGACCGATGATGCGAAGAAAATCTACACAAAGCTGACAACATTGGATTTGTCGCAATCGGAGCGGCAAACGGTAAGCCTGAGACTTGCGTTGATGGGGTTGCTAGGTGACAGCAAAGCCAAGCAGGGGAGTGACGCCAAACCATTGATCGATCTAGCGTCCGAGTCGGATGACATTGGATTTAAAAACCGAGCGGCCAATGTATTGGCGGTTCAAAATCGCCATGCTGATGCGCTGAAGCTGTTTACAATCACTGGTTCTGGAACGGAACGGTTTCGAAGTGCCAGCCGCGTTACCGAGTGGGCCATCCGTGCGAACGAGCGAGACCAGGCGATTGAAACAGCGTGGCAGGCCGTGAACGCTGCGGCATTGAAACGTGATCGTAACTATGCATTGGCTCTGTTGGTTGAGTCTTATCGCCTGAAAGAAAAGACCGCTGGTGTCGAAGCTCTGGTTGATGAGTTCAAGCGTCTCAATGATGCGTCGGAACCGATGACGTCCCAGATGCAACGAGTTTGGATTGACCTACTGCGTGAATTGGGACGGTACGACGATGCGATTTCGCTGCTGTC
>CAJXTM010000192.1 GCA_913061385.1 uncultured Rhodopirellula sp.
TCTACACGTAAGGAGTCGTCGGCAGCGTCAGATGTGTATAAGAGACAGGTTCACCGTTGGGGGTTCGTCCGTGGTTGGAATATTCGGACTAGCCAGTTTAAAGGCGGCACCTGAGCCCTCAACTAAAATGTACTCCGCACCACATTGAAGCTGCCCGAATTGTTCTGTTCGACCTGATGCCCAGCGTACTTGGGCGTCGCCCGTTTCGGTGATTTTACCAGTTCCAATGACAAGTGTGCGTTCACTGCTGCACATATAACCATTGCCGGCAGTAAGTTGGGTGGTGATTTTTTGGTCACCCAGAGGCAGCGTGACAGAAGTACCGATGCCATCCCGTTGACCGGTTGTCGACTTAAGATGCAGTGTGATTTCGTTCCCTGCCTGATTGGTGCGGTTGACCAATAGTGCAAGTGGCTCGTACAGGTGCGAGATCGCAACATCGACGAGCCCATCACGATTTGCATCAAGGGTGACCAAGGCTCGGCCCAAGTGGTTCTTGCTGAAATAGTCACCGATCGTATCTCCAGCGATTTGCTGCCACTTTCCGGTGGTGTCTAGTTCAAGCAGTTGTGCAGGCATCTTGTACGGGACATCTTTTGCCTCAACATCGTCAACATGACCATTGCTGATCAATAGCTCAACGGCTCCGTTGTTGTCGAAGTCGACCCACTCTGTGCCGAATCCGAGCAGGTCCATTGATGGCTCCGCGAGTCCTCGTTGCACGGTTCGATCGACCCACAGACCCGGCGCTGCCTGTTCGTAGTAGGTGTTGTGATCTCCTGCAAAGTGTGTCAGGAAGAAATCAATGTCCCCATCTCGATCGGGATCACCGACTGCCATTCCCATTGACGCTTGCGACAGTGATCTCCCGCTGAGTCCGAGGCCCCGGATCGCACCCAGATCAACCATGCCGAATTCTCCGTTGGTGTACTCCCCAGACCAAAATTGATTCACTGTCATGTCGTTTGCGATGTACAGATCGAGTCCTGGACGCTCATCGAACATGCCAGCAACAATTCCAAGTCCCCGCCCGGGAGAAGTTTGACCAGCCCACTGTGTGGTGATGTCGGTGAAGTTTCCGTTGTTGGAACCACGCCAGAAATGGTCGGTATCTGCTTCGAAGTCCAACGGTGGGCAAGTGGCTAACCCCCGCGAGTTGCGGCACGCTTGTTGGTAGGGTTTGTCTCCTCCGCAATACGTCACCTCGTACAAGTCTGCCAGACCATCGCCATTGATGTCTGCAATCAGGCCGCAGGTGGTCCATGAATCACCTTGCAGGCCAACACTGTCAGAGACATCTGTGAACGTACCATCACCGTTGTTGCGGTACAGGCGATTGCGGCCAATGTTGGCATCGAATAAATCAGGGAAACCATCCGAGTCGTAGTCGCCCACTGCGATTCCCTGCCCAAAACCGCGGTCGGAATATTCGGCTTCTGATGTGACCTCAGTGAATTGACCTGCAAGGTTACGCATCAAGCGATTTGGTGATGAGTTGTTTTGTTTGGGTTGCCCGTCCAGAACTGCCAATGCTAAATCAGGCCAGCCGTCGAGATCAAAGTCGATGACACCCATGCCACCACCCACGCTTTGGTAAATCCAATGACCGGTTTCGTCTCCCGTGGTAGCAAGATTGCAGATGTGATTTAACCCACGTGCAGATGCTTCATCGCGAAAATGTATCTGTCCTTTTGCAAGGCTTCTCAAGGCTTCCTTTTGGAATGTGCCGGGACCCCATGTCACACGCGGCAGGTCGCTCAGGTCCAGACGGTTTGCCAGTTTTAGTTCGGGTGATTGCCAAGGAGTCTGCGCTGTCATCCCAGAACGAATTTTCAGATAACGCTCGCGGGTATCGGTGACCTGATCTTTGGGAAGTGAAACTGCCAGCCTGGCCCACCCCTCAGCTTCCCATATTCTTCCCATCGAAAGCATCGCGTCAGATACAGCGAATGCAGCTGATTGCGATAAGCCACTTCTTTCCAGATGGGTCTTAACGCTGTCACGCAGTGCAGTGGCCCGATTGATTTGCGTTGCGACTTCGCTCGCTTCTTTATCCCGTTGCAGTTGCTTCAACGAAAACAACAGATTCGGCAGAGCCTCAGGATAGCCAGATGAATCAATTCGTATTGCTTCCCAGAAAGCTCTTGCCGCCTCGTCATGTTTTTGTTCATGCATAGCCCAGCAGCCAGCGATCATCCAGTAATCGGGGACCGCACGAGCAGTTTCAGGAACAGATTGACGCCACTCAGGAAGTGCAGCAAATTCGCCTTCCTGAACTAACGCCAGTCCGTACAACATTTGTCCTGGTAGGAAATCCGGGTGCTGTCGCACAACCGGTTGCAGCCTTGTTTTGACTTTTGACCATGACAGTTGATTTGCCTCGGCTCGCGCTAAACCGAATTGTGGTCTTAAATCACTCGGGTTTTTTGCTAACAGCCTCTGGCACATCTCGCCGTCCGGTTCTACTCGACGCGGATCAGCCAAAACTTGAAGCGTTTCCGAGTCAGCGCCACCGCGTTTCGCAAAGTCGCGAAGTGCATCAACGCCTTGTTCGGCGACTCCCAGCATGGCAGCCAGTCCCGCCATCTCAGGACCTGCATCCGGGTGATTGGGATGCGTTTTAACGCGTTGTTCGAGCACGGCCAAGCAGTCAAACGCACGAGAAGATGCCATCAAACGCATCGCGTACTTCGAGAGAAATGGCTCGGTCGGCCGATCAGTACGCCGCAAAACCTCTTCATAGCTCTCGTTGGCCAAGCGATTGTCACCGGTGCTCGCAGCGATGTCTCCCAATGTTTCCAGACCACGCAAGTCGTCGGGCGCAATCATCAAGTGTCCGCGGATCGCTTTCTCAGCCGCTTTGTAATCTTGGCGTTGGTAAGCAACGACTGCCTTGCGAAATAAATTCTCGTTTTCTGAAGGCTTGGAGTCCGCCTTCTTCACCTCTGTCCCCTTGTCCACTGGTTCGGACAATGATCTGTCAGAGTCGCTGCAACCACTCCAGATAGCCAACGTTGGCAGCAGAAAAATCGCTACTGTTAGCAGATTCCACCATGCAGTGGGGAGCGTGTTGGGCGGGGGTGCAGGTGTCAACGCTCAATTTCCAAACGGTCGTGAAGGATGAAACTTGGAATCGTCATGCCTAAGACATTGACGGCAGCAACGTAGTAAACGAACATTAAGGCATTGCGTTTATACGCAATACGGCTCGCAGCATTACTTTTTCGACCTTACTTCAACATTGTAGGCAATAACATGACCCGTCAAATTTCGTTTCTGTTCTCATCCGCAATTCTTGCTTCCATGTTCACATTCGTCGGTTGTGGCGGAACAGGTGGCGAAGCTGAATTCATTCCGCCAACGGATGAGGTGACAGCTGAAGAACTTCAGGAAGCTGAGGATTACGAAGCTCAGATGAATGCAGATTCCGAGCGGCAGCAGAGCGAAGGCTCAAGGTAGACGTCATCCATACGACCCTTCATTGTTTTACGAACCACCCCTCCAATGGGGTGGTTTTTTTATCGGCAGTCGCACTCTTTCGACGGGTTGGGGGTTGTCAGGCTCCTAAGAACGAAGAATTCGTGTGGGATTTCTGTTGCATTTAATGCTGTGCGTCTTTACATTCTGTTAACGGATGCGAAAGGTAGAATCGATTCCATTACGGAGCGAATCTACCTTTAGGTCTTAACGTTTTCATCAATTTTGTCTTAGTTTCGGGAGTTTTCTATGTACTCAAATCGTACTCGACGGCAGGGTTTCACCCTCGTTGAGTTGTTGGTGGTCATTGCGATCATCGGTGTGCTGGTGGGGCTTTTGCTTCCCGCAGTGCAGGCTGCCCGCGAGGCGGCAAGGCGCATGAGTTGCAGTAACAATTTCAAGCAAATTGGACTCGGCTTGCACAACTACCACTCGGCTTACAAAAATTTGCCAATGAACGGTGGTGGAACGACGTTCCAAGGGTCCAACGGCAATCAGAGCAACCGTCTCTGGTTGAGCTGGATGATTGGTACTCTCCCGTTCGTTGAGCAGCAGGCATTGTGGGAGCAAATCTCCAATCCGCTCGCTGTCAACCGAAATGGTTCAACCCGGAACCCACCTTGGCCAGCGATGGGGCCAAACCCTTGGAGCCAAGACTACCAGCCTTGGCTGACTCAGGTTCCAACCTTCCGTTGCCCAAGCGATCCGACGCAACCCGTCAACTATCGAGTTGCATTCAACAACTATTCAGCTTGTGCTGGGGATGCATTTTTCGAGCAGGCACACGGCGGTATCGATGATAACGGTAACGCTTCAGGCAGTGGTGGTTGGGGTGAGGAAAGTACTGAGCGTTGGGCACGTGGTGTCTTCCGAGCACGTCACTTCACTAAGTTCCGTGACATCACCGATGGCCTTTCCAACACCATCATGTGCGGTGAGAACGTTGTTGGTGCACGTGATTTGCGTGCATCTGCAACAATCATCGCTGCAGACAATGCATCATGGGATCGACCACCTTCCTATTGGAAGCAGTACTTGGATCCTGAGCGACCTGGCTACATCAACAGCAATACCGGCACTGGTGGTTTGAATCGTTGTGGTGGTAAGCCTTGTTATGAGGGTAACGCTAACCATCAACGTGGGCGTCGTTGGTCCGATGGTCGTCCTGAGTTCAGTACTTTCCAGACCATTACTCCACCCAACAGCTACAACATTCAGCGTTGGCACGGTCGTAGTGGTGCCTACTGTGCATCGAGTTATCACCAAGGTGGTGCTCATATTTTGCTGGCAGACGGTGCTGTAAACTTCATCACCGACTCAATTGAGGCTGGTGATCAAAATCACGTCGCTTATGGCCGTGACAACGGTGATGGACGTGGTTGGGAAGGTGGCGCCGGCCGTGAAAGTCCATACGGACTTTGGGGAGCCCTCGGCACCAAAAATGGCAAGGAAACCATCGAAGAGCAGTTGAATCAGTAATCGATTCCTGATTTTCAGTTCCTGAATTACATCTGAAACGGGTGTGGCTGCATCAGCCACACCCGTTTTTTTATGTTTTAACCAAACCATTTGGTTCGACGGTGCGTCCTCAGAAAAGCGCGTCCTCAGAAAAACGCGGGCTCAGAAAAACGCGGGCTCAGAAAAGCGTGGGCTCAGAAAAGCGTGGGATGCAGTCCATGTTGTCGATGTGCAGGCCGCATGGTGGTTGGGCTGCAAACAAAAAAACTGCCAGCACGATTGTATGCGTGTTGAACCGTGCCAAGTGTGCAGGCCCGAGGGTCAAGGACCACGGTTGGACATAGCCTGTACAATAGAAGTCCCCGGAAAGCATATCGGCTAAGTCAACCACGAGAGTGCCTCTTCTATCCACCCACGCGAATGTCCTATCCACGCAAATGTTTCCGAGCAATGAATCGATGGCCGCAAGTGTGCCTCTGTGTATGCCTCTGTGTATGCCTAGTGTGGGCTGCTCCGGGTTGCGATTCCGAACCCGTGGCAGGTACAGATCCGGGTGATCAGCTACCCTTGGCTCAAGGTGGCAACGAGGTCGATGCGGCCGACCTTGTCGTGGGTGATTCGGAAAAGGCAGGAGATCCCGGATTCAGTCGTGAGAGTGCTCTAACGGCAGCGGACGATTCGATGCGTGCCGGTCAGACACAGAGGGCGATCAGTGAATTACAGCGTGTATTACTGGCAGATCCTAACGATGCCGAAGTCCTGTTCCGCTTGGCAAATGTCCAGGCGAGCCTCGGTGAGGTGGCGATTGCAGTGGAACTGTTGGGGGCCATTCCAGAAGACCACCCTCAGGCAGGGCTGGCGGCTTTGGGACAGGCTGCCGATTGGTCCATGCAGTTGGAACGCTTTGAAGAGGCCGAGCGGCTTTACCGCAAGGTGTTAGCCCGCGCCCCCGAGGCTGCGGTGGTGCATCGTCAGTTGGCGTTCCTATACAACCGGCAGGGCAGACGCCATGAGGCCGCTGTTCATCTGCAGGAACTCTGTCGACTCGGGAATGTTCAACAAGACGAATTACATGCCATGATGGTGCTGGGGCATGCAATCTTTGATGACCCGAACAGTGCAACCCCGCGGAAAAAAGCGTACTTTCCCATCGGGCCGGCTGCAGAAGCAAGAATGCTGTACACAGCTAGTCGATATCAGGAAGCCTTGGCAGTGCTTGATCCGGCTGTACGAGCAGGTGAAGTACCGCCCTCGATTCTCGCGTTTTATGGATTGCTCTCGGTTGAGTCACAAGACGAGCAACGTTTTCAATGGTGGTTAGCACGTGCTGATGCATCGGTACAGGAGTATGCCGAGTATTGGGCTGCGGTTGGTACTCATCTGTTGAGTCAGCGCAGGTTCTCCGAAGCGATTCGAGCTTTTGCTGAGTCGTTAAATCGTGATTCCACGGACATTGCCTCCATGCGTCGTATCAATCAGTCGTTGACCGCCTTGGGGCAGCAGGAAGCTGCGGACAAGTGGATTGACCGGTATGTTGTGCAACGCGATGTGACACTAGCCAGCAACGCGATTGGTGAGTCAGGCCCGCCTTCGGTTGATTCGTATCGAACTGTGGCTGAAGGACTCGACAAGTTGAATCGTCCCCTCGAAGCAATGACTTGGCGATTATTCGAGGCATTCCAGAGAAAGGCGAGTCGAGAAGAAGTCGAAGCCCTCAACCAGCAAAGAATGAAACTGGCTGCCTCTGAACAAGCGTTTCCAGGCGAAGCCGAGCGGATGTGCGGAATCTCTCGCGAACAATATCCATTACCTAAAATGGAGATACCAGAACTCTCGTCTGTAACGCTGCCCGCCGCTGGTGAAATTCCCACAGAGTCGTTTGTAGCCCCTGTGTTCAAGAATGTCGCAACCGAAGTTGGGCTTGATCACAATTATCCTGTCTCTTATACACATCTGACGCTGCCGACGACTCCT
>CAJXTM010000193.1 GCA_913061385.1 uncultured Rhodopirellula sp.
GGTCTCGTGGGCTCGGAGATGTGTATAAGAGACAGGTCAAAACCAGCCCAAAAGGCAGGTTCACTCATCGCTACGCATCCCATTCTGGCGAGGGTTGCGTAATCGTCAGTCGTCCTCGAAACCATGTGAATGTGCGGGTCGATGTAGTCCATGAAAGTCCAGTTTTCGATTGAATTAAAAGAACGGGCACTCGTGCCGTGCGTTTCGCCAAAGTGATCCACGGATCTCGCCCTGAACGGCAGGTAGCGAATCACATTTTCAACACGTCATTGGCAAACTCAAATCTGACCAACCCATGCTGACGGAAGTGGCGATTGAAGACTAAAGATCCATCTGCTGTCGCCAATCCGATTCGTACTGTCTCGAGAACAGTTTCTGCAACTGCTCCGCTCGGTCAGATCCCTCGCTCAGCAGTATCTTGATCGCGGCGTCGAGCTGCTCCCGCTGAGATTGAGCCTCCGGTGGCAATGGCTCGCTCGCATCGCAAGAGCGATCAATGCGGTCCAAAGTGGCGGCCACTTCGAGCAGTTTGGCCCGAACCTCGAGAAAAGAGTCTGTCAGAATTTGGCTTGCTGCTCGCATGGTGATTGCTGGTTGATAACAGGAGATTACAGTCGCTCTGCATAGTATAGAGACATCACAGCCCCTTCCCACCATCCATGCCTGCAAAACCGCCAACTGAAGCGAGAACACAGCCTGAACAAGAACCACCCCACAGAGGGGTCCCGCAAGAGATTCGAGTACGTTTCCGGCTCAGATTTAGGGATAATCCTGATTTTGCAGACAGGAGAAGAAGATTGAGGCAAAGCTCAAATCCGATTCTGAAATTCGCTAAACTCCGCCATTTTGGAAAGCTACTTTTTAACGCGTCCTGGTACCAAGAAACTGGACTGCTTGGACATTTAAAAACTTCGTTGCCAAACCACAGGCTTTAAAGTAACAGTAGCATGCAGGGACAAGAACTCACCTACGCCGTACTCAGTCGCAGCCGGAATGACGCCGCAGTGGAGGTGCTGTTAGCGTGCATGGACAGTGGGCTGCAAGAACATCGCGAGATGGCATTGAGCACACTGATGCAGCGGCGAGACGAAAGAGTCCCCGCTAAACTTCTGGCAAGATGGGATCAACTCAGGCCTTCGGAGCACCTGCTCATCAAAACCCGCAAGAGTTGGTTTGAGAGTGCCGTTTCCCAAGCATTGAAACACCGCGGGGCGGACACGATCACAGCCATTGCTGCGGCCGAGTCGCTCGAACTGACAAAATTTATCCCGATGCTAGTGGACCTTGCCGAAACCAGTGAGAGCGATGAAATCCAACAGCGTGCCACAGCAGCTACGCTAAACCTGGCTCACATTCTGGGCGGCCGCGCAAGATGTGACCGCGACGTCCCCACGCTCCGCAATCCTGCCTTAGAAAGACTCCACAAATCCCTGGAGAAAATCGACAGGCAGGGCAATCATTCACTCGCCGATGCTTTTTTGGTGCTGTCGCTGTGGGGTGACAGCGAACTACGGAAAGTGATGAGCGAGCCAAGCCCGGTTCGAAAACTGGTTCTCAAACGATTCCTGGAATCAAATCACATCGGTGTTCTGGACCTCCTAGCTGGCACCATCAAACGTCGCCAGATGAATAAGCATGTCCTAACTTTGATCCGGAAACGCAGCGACCATGCTTTCCGTAGTGTGCTTCTCAACACGATCACTCCCGATCCGTCCGCAGTAGTTTTAAAAAACCTTTCAAGCATTGGGATGTTGGCATGCTGCAGTGGAGACGAATCGTTGCTGGCAGAAATCAACGAAAACCAAGTTCCTGCGTTACTGCATCTGTATGTGACGTCCGGTCCCAACCCCGTCCAGACACTGCACATGATCGCCGCAGTCGCCGAGAAAAAGAATCCAGCTTACGATTCGGTGGTGTGTTTTTCGTTGGCACAGTGCTCTGCCCCGGACAGTGAAAGCATTGTCCGCGCGGCGCTGCATATTGCTAACGACGATGTCGATCTCAGCAAAAACCAAGACGCTCATCTTCTCCAGCGTTTGATCGCACTGATGGACCACCAAGACGAAAATATTGTCCGTGGCATCCAACGCGTGATCCAACCTTTGCATGCAGAATCAATGATGCACCGATTCCAAGATCTACGTCCACGCAGTCGCCGGATCCTAGGTCGGGTGGTGATGATGGTGGACCCCAATGCTTTGCAGAGTGTATCCGATGCGATCCGCCACCCTTTCCTTAAAAACCGTCTTGCCGCAATTGCGATGGCGGATGCGTTGGCAGTAGTGGACCTGTTATCGGATTCATTCGAGTACATCGTACAGGAAGACCATCTCGAAGCTCGCATCAGCGCTGCGGAGGTGATGGCCAACGCACACGGTGATGCGACGTGGAGTGTGTTAAAGAAACTAGCGGATCTGCCGGGTTGCCCCGTCCGCGACATTGCACTGAATGCCATTCAGCGCCGCTCTGAGCAAACCCTACAGTCCTAGTTTAAGATCGATCCGACATGCTCTTTTCTATCCAACGTTTACTCGCTGAAACTCGCGTCTCAGACCTCAGCCAAGCTTACCAGCAACAGGTGGAAAGCCAGAGCATTTCTGGGATCTGGTTTCTACTAATTCCATTTCTTGTCGTCGCGGCTGCAATGCTCTGCTACAAAATTGCAGATCGCGCCCCCATAGCAATCAATACACCAAACTTGATCATGCAAGAACTGTGCCGCGCTCACGGGTTAAGTGGCAGTGGCCGCCGAATGCTTGAAAAGATTGCAGATGGAGCACAACTTGAGCAACCGGCCACCCTGTTCCTCGGACCACAACACTTCGAAGCAGCAGTCAAGCAAGCAGCACAGAGCATCAAATATGACCAAAGACACCAGACATTGATTGGCATGCTACGCCGGACTCTCTTCATCGAGAAGAGCAACAGCCCCTCCTAATGACACCGCTGTTTCGAGGATAAAGCACACCACCCAAGAATAAAGCATAGGGTCCGCCACAAAGCAATTTTCTTCGTTGCCGATGCTTCCACTGCTACAGACAACACTCAAAACCACGGCTCTACATCGACATCGGTGTATACTCTCGAGTCTTTCATTTCACCGCAGTTAGCTGCCCGCCAGCCCACCAGGCACTGGGAAAGCGGACGATTTTCGCGTCTGACACGCCGTTGACCAGAACCAAGGCTATGGTCACGGGCAATGTCACGATGCTAAAAACGGGCCTCCGCCAAGGCGAAAACGAACAATTCATGTCCAATCGTCACAAAGCCGCTGACAATTAAATCGGCCTCTCTACGAATCACCTATCTGCGTTAAACTGCTGCGGTCAAGTTTTTCCGAGCCTCGCAGATGCAGACATTACTGCTGCGAATTGGGCGAACTTTACTGTGCATTGCAAATCGAACATGGATGAAATAATGGTACCGAGAGTAACATTGGGACGGACCGGACTTAGCGTGAGTTGTCTCGGCTATGGCAGCATGGGCATCAGAGGCCCGAGAACCTGGGGCGTTCGCACGGTTGATGATGAGCACGCTGAAAAACTCCTGAATGCAGTTCTGGACATGGGCATCAACTTCATCGACACGGCACCTGACTACGGCGTCAGTGAAGAAAGGATTGGCCGCTTTCTTTCGACCAGACGAAACGAATTTTATCTGGCCACCAAATGTGGCTGCGTCTACACCCAACATAAAGATCACCTTGAAATTGATCATCAATTCAACAAGGACGTGATCGAGCGTAATCTGCACAACAGCCTTGAGCGTTTGAACACCGATCACATTGATCTGCTGCAATTCCACGGTGGTGACGCTGAAACCTTAGAACATGAAGGCCTGCTGACACTGCTTCAGGATTTTCGTAGCCAGGGTCTGATCCACCACATTGGTGTGTCCAGCAAAATCCCACAGATCTCCGGATTGATAGACCTCAACTTTTTCGACACCTTCCAGATCCCTTACTCGTGCCTAGCTCCAGAGCATGGTGATTTGATCACTCGGGTGGGAGAATCCGGTGCGGGTGTCATCATCCGCGGCGGAATTGCTCATGGCGGTCCGGATGCTGAAATCCAAAGACCAGCCCTGAACGACGTGTGGAGTCAGGCGAAACTGGACGAACTCATTCCCAAAGGCATGACTCGCGCCGAGCTGATTCTTCGATACACGCTGTCACATCCACATTGTCACACGACAATTGTCGGAACCTGTGACCAGCAGCACTTGGCTGAGAATGTCACTGCTAGTCGACTGGGGCCACTGCCCGATCCCATTTACCGGGAAATCACTTCACGCACACAGTCGGTCCCTGAGTAACAACACACGGCCGCGTTTTCTGTCAGGATTTTCATCACGCAAGCAACGCGAAACACCAGTTCCGTCTGGCTCATCATTCAGGGCCGCCACCGCTCCCCGATTTGAACGAATCTTCAACTCGCTGATAATTCTCAAGCATCGACTCGAGCTTGAGTTTCAGTTCGCCTAAATCGCGTCCGTTGTCCAACGATTCCTCAAGCAGTGGACGCAGCCATTCCTGCATCAGATGGAATTGACCTTTGACAAGGTCAGCCAGAACACGCGGCACCTTGTGCTGCACAAGCACCTTTTGTTCCGGTGGAGCAAGCGCTCTCTGCTCACTGATTTGCTCTAACCGCTCGCTGGTGGATTGAAGCTTATCAGCCAGTTGGCTGCCGGTTGCAGTGAGGCTTTGGCGAATGGTGTCGATTCGTGCGTCCATCCGCTCTTCCGCACCATCATCGCCCACAGCAATTGCACGCGAAATGACTTGGCGAATCGATTCCAGACCATCCCGCATGGACGCCAACTGCCGCATCAACTGTCCTGCTTGGTCTTCGCTGTCCATTCCGGACATGCGAACGCTTTCAACAAACGCATACTTGATGCCATCCCAACGTTCTTTTTCCTCTGGGCCAAGGATACCCATCAGTTCTTTGAACTTCAGAACATTCGCCTCGTTGTCCGTGGTAAGCGTCTGCGCGTCTTGTTCATAATTGCTGACAATCAAGGACTGCAACTCAGCATCATTCATCACCGCCGCGACACGTTCGGCCATGCGATTCATATTTCGATAGCTACCCTGCAGTTTGAAGGGTGGCTCGGTTCGGTAAGAATCAGCCTGAGCTGCACTGCGGATATACGTACGATTCACACGCAACACAACGTCGCGAATCCGAAGCAGCTTTCGCATCACTTCAAACATCTCGCGGACTTGATCCATCGAAACGTTACTCTGCAGTTCAATTCCCTCCAATGAGTCCCGTTCAGCTGCCATGATGACGGCCCTCGCATCTTCTGGAGGTGCTGTTCCCAGTGGTGCAAGTGTACGATTGCTAGTCAGGCAATTCTCGAGATAACTCATCTCAAACGCCTCGGCAGAATCGCCGATGATCTCGCCCAGATTGTAAACATCGGCACGATTGGACAGCATGTCGGGAACCTGAAACCGATCGCCGCTCTCGGTATACGGGTTACCAGCCATCACAACAGCAACACGTCGTCCACGCAAATCGTAGGTTCGCGTCCGACCGTTTCTAACACCCTCAATCTTTCTGGTGGCATCACAAAGCGAAATGAACTTTTGCAGCAACTCTGGATTCGTGTGCTGAATATCATCCAGATAGAGCATCACGTTATCGCCCATTTCCAACGCCAGATTGAGTCGTTCAATCTCTTCGCGAGCCGCTGCATTTGGCGCTTCTGCCGGATCCAAAGACGTCACCCCGTGACCGATCGCTGGACCATTGATTTTCATGAACACGATCCCCAACCGGTTGGCCACATATTCCATGAGTGTGGTCTTACCATAACCAGGTGGGGAAATGAGCAGCAGCAACCCCATGCGGTCTGTTCGTTTATCTTCACCTGCAGCCCCCATCTGCTTGGCTAAGTTATCTCCAATCAGCGGAAGATAGACTTCATCGAGCAAACGGTTCCTAACAAAGCTGGTCAAAACACGCGGTTTGAACTCATCCAGTCGCATGTCGTCTCGCGACTCATCGACCACCCGATTCTTGGTCTTGTGCAACTCGCGGAATCGGGGCACAACATCTTGGAAGTAGCCACGCACTCGCCCAAGTAGCTCGTGATAATGCACAGCCATCCGGCCACCCTGAATTCGCCCATGATTGCCGGCCATGCCCTGTAATTCGGTAGCGACTTGGGCATTGACTAACTTCATTGACTCGGGGCCACCCTGGAGTACGACCCAGGCAAGTTCGTCGCGGTAACCGGCAGCCGGATCCACGTCGTCGGGCTTTTGATGAGTCTTCAGGAATGCATCTACCCAGTTACGAGCAAGAATAAAGCCACGCACGGGGTCATTCTCTGCTTTCAAAACTGTTGACAACAGCTTGGTACGATCGGTATCTGGTATTGCAGCAATGAACTCTTCATAGAGCGTCACAGCCTGTTGACTGACAACCACCTTTCGTGGGGCGTGCGTCAACTCGTCGAAGAGGTAGCTGGAAATCGAGTCGGGCGTGACAGCACCGGAAAACAGGGGCTTCCACAACTCGCTTTGTGCTTCACACAACTCAATCAGTCGCTGTCGGAATTCGAGTGCCGGCCGGGCATTCGGGTAAGCCTGCGCCAATTTTGCAAAACCACCGATCCAGTCGGTCATGACTTTTCTGGTTTTCGCATCCAGCAATTTCTGGAACCACAGCAATGCTGCAGCACGAATACCAGGTGCGTGTCGCAGCAAGCCAATCGAAGCATCCATTTTGAGCAAACACGCAACAATATTCGCGGCATCGTGGTCATGCACACCTTTTGCATAACCTTCGTCGAAGCGTCCGCCGCTTCGTTTCTGAACCCAAGACACGTCAACGCTAGACGGTTCGACCTGTCTCTTATACACATCTCCGAGCCCAC
>CAJXTM010000194.1 GCA_913061385.1 uncultured Rhodopirellula sp.
TACACGTAAGGAGTCGTCGGCAGCGTCAGATGTGTATAAGAGACAGCCTCTGAACAGTGTTGATATTTATAGATGAACGGATTTGCACCACGCGGACTTTACCTTTCAATTCTCGCAGGTCTCTGTTGTGCACCACTGCAACTTTGGGCGCAGGATGCTTCATTAAGTTCGTGGGCCGATAGCGAGGCCAAAGCGTCTATTATCAGATTTGTCGAGTCGGTGACCGATCCGACGAGTGAGCAGTTTGTGGCAGAGGCAGATCGGATCGCGGTTTTCGACAACGATGGAACTCTGTGGCCCGAAAATCCACTGCCTTTTCAGCTCTGTTTTGCGTTGGATGAACTGAAGCGACTTGCGCCTCAGCATCCAGAGTGGAATGATAATGAACTGCTTGCCGCCGCTCTGAACGGAAATCTGGATGTGATCAAAGCGGATTTGAAATCTGCGCTGATTGCGATTTTAGGTGCGACACATTCCGGCATGACGACGGCCGACTTTCAGGAACGCGTTACCACATGGATGAAGCAAGCGAAGCATACCAAGTATCAAAGACTTTATTCCGAACTAGCCTACCAACCCATGTTGGAGGTGCTCAGTTATTTGCGGGCAAATGGTTTCAAAACCTACATTGTGTCCGGAGGAGGAATCGACTTCATGAGGGCGTGGGCTGAGGATGTCTATGGAATACCTCCTCAGCAGGTTATCGGTTCACAGGGGGGAGTTGTTTTTCAGATCAACGATGGTGTTGCTGAAATTGTGAAACAGGGGCAGCTTGAGTTTCTAGATGACAAAGAGGGCAAGCCTGTCGGGATCTACCGGCAAATTGGGAAACGTCCCATTCTCGCTTTTGGGAACTCGGATGGTGATAAGCAGATGTTGGAGTGGACCACGTTAGGCCAATCACCAGGACTGGGACTCATTGTTCACCATACGGATGCTGAACGAGAGTACGCTTATGATCGGCACCCTAAGAGCAGCGGTAAGTTGGATGTTGCGTTGGATGAGGCTGCTGGCAAAGGCTGGGTACTTGTTGACATGGCCAAAGACTGGAACACCGTTTTTATCGGTTCAGAGGAGAAGAATGAAATGACGCTTGATTCGATAATCGGGCCAACTTGGATGCTTGAGACTATCAACGGACAGAAAGTAGTCGATCAGTCGAGCACGAGTATGATTCTTGGAGCGGGTGGAAAAGTTGCCGGCAACACCGGGGTGAATCGCTACAGTGGGACAGTTACCGTGAGTGCCAACGCCATTTCGTTCGGTCCATTGGCAACAACTCGACGAGCGGGACCACCAGCATTGATGGCCCAGGAATCAAAGTTTCTCAAGGCCATCTCTGAAGCGACGTCCATGAAGCTTGCAGTTGATGGAATGTTGACCTTGAGTAATGATCGCGATGCACCTGTCCTGCGGTTTTTCGCCAATCGAGCAGGCTCAGCAGAGTAGGTCATGTTTACGCTGCTGGCCGTTACGTTGCGGTCAAAATCAGCCAATCTGGCTGGGCGTCTGACTTGCTGGAAATGCGCACTTGCCTGACAAAGGTCGGTCTGCCTGGTGCGTCAGTGGGGATGCAAGTTGAAGATCTAACGATTGCAGGCTTGTTAAAGCCGCTTGGTTACGCCACCCGGCAGTCTGGTGAAAATCATCTCGGTGATCGTGATGAAATGTTGCCTGCAAATCATGGTTTTGATGAGTTTTATGGCAACTTGTATCACCTCAATGCTGAGGAAGAGCCAGAACATCGCGACTATCCCAGGGATCCCGAATTCCGCAAAATGTAGGGTCCGCGTGGTGTGCTGAACGCCTTTGCAAATGGAGAAATCAAGGATAACGATCCACTGACGCGAAAGCGTATGGAAACCATTGATGACGACGTTGCATCCAGAGCCGCAAATTTCATGGAGCAACAGGTTGAAGAAGATAAACCGTTTTTTGTCTGGGGCAACTTCACGTACATGCACTTCCGAACCTATGTCAAGCAAGAGAGTCGGGGGCAGGCAGGACGCTGGATGAGTGAGTACGCTGATGCAATGATCGATCACGATAAGAACGTGTGAACGGTACTCGATGAAATTGATGACTTGGGAATCGGTGACAACACCTTTTTTGATGTACAGCACCCATAACGGTCCCCACATGAACAGCAGGCCTGATGCAGCAATTACCGCCTTTCGAAACGAGGGAAATGCGAATTGGGAGGGAGCTTATCGCATTTCTGCCATGATTCGTTGGCCACAAAAATCAAGCCAGACAGCGTGTCCAACGAGATCGTTTCGCACTTGGACTGGTTGTCATCGCTGTTTGCAATGGCAGGTGAACCCGGCATCAGGTGAACAGGCATCAAGTCAAAGTTGCTCAAGTTTCTCCAGGGGCATGAGGCAAATGGTCGAGATTATAAGCTGCATTTGGATGGATTTAATCTGGTTCCCTACCTGAAGGGCGAGAGAGAAAAGGGGCCACGCGAGTCATTCCTGTACTGCAATGATGATCAACAGATCACAGGCCTGCGTTTTGATAATTGGAATGTTGTGTTTCTTGAACAACGTGTTCAAGGTACGCTGCAGGTTTGGGCTGAACCGTTCGTGAATCTCCGCGTGCCAAAGATATTCAACCTCAGGCTTGATCCCTACGAGCGTGCGGATGTCACCTCAAATACCTATTACGAATGGTTGCTTGATCGCGTGTTCCTGCTTTCACCAGCTCAGGAGTATGTTGGTGATTTCTTGAAAACGTGTAAGGAGTTTCCACCTCGTCAGGCAGCTGCAGTTTTTAACCTCGACTCAGTCCTGCGTAAGTTAAAAGAAGGGGGCGGCGCGAGATGATGTCGAGATAAGAGTCATGCGTTTGAGTATTTGCGTCTGAGATAAGGAGGCAGTGATTGACTTGGGTAATCGCTGCCTTCTTTTTTGCTTGAACAGGGCAGCTAGGTGAGTCGATGCTTGAGCATTCGGTAGGTAGTGACACCGGCATCCATGATGTGTTCAGCTCGACTATTTCAATTGAAGCGTCGGGGCACCCCAGCGGCCTTGATGCAGTGATGGGGGGAACCGGTTCATAGGCGTCTGGTTGGGGAGAAGGAGCCAAGGGAGACTGGATTGGTTCTGCAGTAGGTACGAAGGAACTGGTGGGTGCTTTCGGATGGTTTTAGAAGTCCGGAGTTAGGCTGGAGGCCGCGGTTCCGTGGAATTTCACCTATTTGCCGATGCCGATGCCAAGTTGCGGCGGCGGTGAGTCACCAAAGATGCATGATTGCGAGCTGGGACAGGGGGTTTGACCCGATCAACGGTTTTCTGGCACGTGATTTTGCACTCCGCTGAGGGCTATCACGATCCTCGCAAGCTTTCATGCCGCATTCAGCGGTGATAGCGATCAGGTGAGCTTTTGTGCTTGAAAATCGTTAAACGATGCTTAAATGCTGAAAAGGGGCTGATACATGCAACCCAACTTGTGTCTATACTATTTTTCCCGCCGGATGTACCGGCTCGGACTCATTTACCTCGCCAGTGCTTCGGCTACCTCAGGTCCTGTGCTTGTTGTGTTGCGGATGTGTTGGGCGAAATCAATCTTACAAGTGATCCACACCGACACAATGAAAAGCGCCGTTTGCATTCCCCTGTTGTTGACGTTCTTGCTCACGCCCTCACTCGCTACCGCGCAGTTCGCCGGCATGAGAGTTCGGGTACCTGCAGACGCTAACACGCTTGTTTTAATTAACGCCCAGAAAATGTTCGGGTCCCGTATCGCTGACCGAGAGGGCTGGAAAGCCAAACGGCAGGCTGCTTACGCATCCGGAATTTCCGCTTTGCCACCTGGAGCAACGGAGGTGTTGCTCGCAGGCCGTCATGATCTTCATTTTGGGCATGAAGCATTGTGGGAACTCGGCATGATGAAGTTCAGTGAGGACAAAGCTGTGCTGGACGTTGCGACGCATTACGGTGGTTCGATGGATGAGATCGGCGGCCACACCGCCGTGCGACTTCCTGATGATCACTTTGTGCTGCAGATGGGGCCAGCTTTCATGGCGTCTTATACGCCTGCAAACCGGCAAGATGTGTCTCGCTGGTTACGACAGACAAACATATCGCCACCTGGTGGCCATCTTTCACCTTATCTTCAAGAGGCGTTCACCTACGCCACTAAGGTTGGGACCCCAATCATTATGGCGATGGACCTCGGTGGCCTCGTCTCGTTGACCGAGATAGAGCAACGAATTTCGAAGCTTGATGCACTCAAGGGGGCGAACGTTCCCGGCAAAGAATTGGTAAGTCTTCTTCAAGGTATTCAGGGAATCACGCTGGGGATCTCGATTGATGATTCCGAGCTCGGGGCGGTTCGTGTGGACTTCGCCGATTCTGCTGAAATCCTTGCCAAGGTGGGTAAACCACTGCTGCTCGAGATTCTTAAAAACCAAGGTGCAATGATTGATGACTTTGAAAAGTGGGAACCGTCGGTCAGTGGTAACACTTTCATGTTGCGTGGGAATCTTGGCGATGAAGGTACTCGTAAGCTGATGAGTGTGATGGAATTGCCTGCGTCGATGACACATGCTGTTCAAGATGCAAGCTCGCCCGGCTCTGACAACGAAAAACAGGCGAAGCTGCTTGCAACACAGCAGTATTGGAATTCGCTGAACACCTTGATGGACGACCTTAGGGATGATCACCATTTTCAATCGTTCGGGCAAGGAGCGATCTGGTACGACAAATACTCGCGAAAAATTGATCGATTGCCGATCTTGAATGTCGATCCCGATCTGGTCAATTTTGGAGCAACAATCGCAGCTACCTTTAGAAATTGTGAGAGCATCATGAAGGGGGTTGGTATGTCCAGTGCCTTGAGAGTGTCGCAAACTGGTGGTAGTGGAGCTTCCGGTTATTCGAACAGTTCCTATGGGGGCTACCGAGCGAGTATGGGGAATGGCTCGACCCCCTATGGTCCGCAAGGAATGGGTTCAGGAGTCAGTGCCATGAATGCTTCGCGTCAGCAACAGGGCCGCGAAATCGCGCAGATTCATACACAGGAACGCTCTAAAGGTGCAAAAAGTCTGCAGGATATTTGGAGCCAAATTGCTGGGGAGACCGCTGCCATGCGTAGGGAGCTGGTTAACAAATACAGCGCGAATTTCTAAGTCAGACGTAACGTATCCCAAAACGAAGAAGTATCGAAAGCGCCAGTTGCACACATGTGTGACTGGCGTTTTTCTGTGGTGTGCTGGTTGGCTCGTAGGCATCCCGGTGCCTCTTGTTGGGGCAGTTTGATCATCACTGAGCACTCGAGCGGTCTTCTGGGCATCGGTCGGGGCCCTCTCGCGGTTTGATCTCCAGTCACGTCCATTACAAAACAGTGTGTTGTAAATCTGTTTGTTTCGAACGATCAAAGGTCGCACGGTCGGCTTACTACGGCAGATTGATGTTGGCTACTTGTTGAAAACGGACGTTCGCTCTAACCTCGGTGGATTACAGGTGGCGAGCAAACTTGTTGGTTCTCTTGCGGTGGCGTCGGCTGTCACAGCGACCAATGTTTTGTGAATGATTTACAGGTGAGAGACGATGGATTTGTGGGTCAAATTTGCGTGCAGGGTGATGAATTATCACGTGCTGCGGATGACGGCAGTGTTAATTTTGGTTGTGGGTTGCAGAATCTGCTCTGGGCAGGCTGCAGGTATTCCGAATCAGGCAGAGGATGAACAGGCAATACGGGAGGCTGTTGCTTCGTATGTTGATGCATTCAATCAACAGGACCCGCAGGAAGTTGCCTCGCATTGGTCACCCGAGGCTGTCTATGTAACACCGATCGACGGACGCAGAATCATCGGCCGGAAAGCAATCGAAGAACAATTTGCCACTATTTTCAATAGTGCCAAAGGGTTGGAAATCAGTGTAGCTGTTGAGTCGATTCAGTTCGTGTCACCGAATGTTGCCGTCGAACAGGGACAGGCCACTTTCTTGCGACCCGAAGCTAATGCTCAGGTGACTGGGTATTCCGCAGTGCATGTTCGCCGGGACGGAGCTTGGTTGTTGGATCGTGTAGAGGAAAAAAATGTTGAGATGCATGTATCCAATTATCAGCATCTGAAACAACTTGAATGGTTGGTGGGATCATGGGTTGATCAAGATCAGACAGGTCGCATCGAAACTGTTTGTCATTGGACCAAAAATCAGAATTTTCTTCATCGAGCCTTTACCGTTTCAGGCCTGCAGGGGATCCATCTGTCGGGAATGCAAATCATTGGTTGGGATGCCGTTGAAAAACGAATCCGTTCATGGACTTTTGATTCAGATGGAGGCTTTGCAACTGGTCTCTGGTCTTCCGATGAGACTGATTCTCAGCAACCGGAAACTTGGCACGTTCGGAAAAAAGGGCACACGGCATCTGGGCATACGACTTCCGCTGTCAATGTGCTGACTCGCAATGGGAAAGCCGGCTTCGCCTTTAAATCTGTAAGCCGTACGTTCGATGGCCAGATCTTGCCTAACATTCCCGAAGTCATTGTGACACGGCAGTGAGTTCGCTAACGCTAGCTTTCTACCTTTTGTTCGGCAAGTTCTTGCCGATCCGAGAATTCATTCAACTATTTCAGGTGTTTATAATGTCTTTGCCGTTGTCAAATTTACATAGGTTGATGATGCGTCGATCATGGTTCAGTGTTGGTGTCGTGCTGCTTGTGATCTCCGTGGGAACTGATTGCCTTGCCCGAGGCGGTGGCGGCAGTCGAGGCAGTTCCGCTGGTGGCAGTCGAGGTGGTTCCGCTGGTGGCAGTCGAGGTGGCGGAGGTTCGGCTAGCCGGTCCCCATCGATGAGTCGGCCAACTTCATCACCAAGTCGGCCAACTTCACCACCTGTCTCTTATACACATCTGACGCTGCCGACGACTCCTTACGT
>CAJXTM010000195.1 GCA_913061385.1 uncultured Rhodopirellula sp.
GAGATCAGCCTCGGTCTCGTGGGCTCGGAGATGTGTATAAGAGACAGATTTGCAACACAATTCAAGCACGCAGATGGTCGTCCCGCCGAGGTTTACAGTAGTGCCAACAAAAAAACGATCCTGCGGCATTTTGGTTGGATGCGGAGGTACGGCATCGATGGAGTTTTTGTTCAGCGGTTTGCCAATGGACTGAATTCACCAATTCTGAAAACACAGAAAGATACCGTGCTTTTTCATGCTCGTGACGCGGCATCAGATACCGGGCGTGTGTTGGCCGTGATGTACGATTTGTCCGGATTGCGGAAAGGCCAGGTCGCACGGGTTGGATATGACTGGCAACAGTTGAGGCGTGATGGCATTACCCAAGGTGGCAGGTACCTGCATCACAATGGAAAGCCACTGGTGGCAGTCTGGGGTGTCGGTTTCAGTGACGATCGTGAGTACACGTTAGCTGAATGTGGCAAACTGATTGACGTTTTGAAGTCAGAAGGGTGTGCCGTGATGTTGGGGGTTCCATCGTGGTGGAGAGAACAGAAACGTGACGCGGTTTCTGATAAGACGCTGCATGATATTCTAAAGAAAGCTGATGTGTTGAGTCCTTGGACCATCGGCCGCTATCGTTCGCCAGTTGAAGCGGCGTTGCACGCGAGTCGCGTTTGGAAGCCTGATTTAGATTGGTGTGCGAAGCAGGATCTCGGTTTTCTGCCCGTTGTGTTTCCAGGTTTCAGCTGGAAAAATCTGCATGGTGGAAAACTTGATGACATTCCAAGGCTGAAAGGTGAGTTTCTGTGGACGCAGATAACTGCGGCAAAGCAAGTCGGGGCAAAGATGATTTATGTTGCCATGTTTGATGAGGTTGATGAAGGAACTGCAGTATTTAAATGCAGCAATGATCCGCCGGTCGGTGAGGATGTTTCTTTTCTAACCTACGATGGGTTACCCACTGATTACTACCTGAGAGTGACTGGACAAGGTGGCAGGATACTGAGAGGTCAGATTCCAAGCGACAGCCCGTTGCCGCCAGCTTTTCCTGTTCGTTAGTGAGTGTGCCCCGTAAGAATGTGCTGTTGATGCTGGCTGAAGTGAATTGTCTGTTGCGTCATTTCCTGCCCTCCTCTGTTGTGAATGCACGCTGCCTGCTGGAAGTCCGTGAACCAAATTGAAAGATTGAGATACAGATGAAAGCGATGACACTTGTCGGTAAGAAGGTTCCTCTTGAACTGCAGCAACGAGAAGATTTAACTCCGGGCGCGGGGCAGGTCATCGTGAGGCTAAACACGGCAGCACTGAACCGTCGAGATTATTGGATAACAGTAGGTTTGTACCCAGGGATCAAGCCGCCTGTTGTGTTGGGCTCTGACGGTGCCGGTGTTGTTTCGGCTTGCGGTGATGGTGTGGATGGTGGTTGGCAAGGACAGGAAGTGATTTTGAATCCGGGGATTGGTTGGGGCGATGATCCGGCAGTGCAGGGCGAACAGTTTCGTATTCTTGGGTTGCCCGAGGATGGGACCTTTGCCTCGGAGGTCGCTGTCCCTGTTAAGCAACTGCAACGTAAGCCGGAGTGTTTGACGTGGGAAGAGTCAGCTGCGATCCCCTTGGCTGGCACAACTGCTTATCGAGCGTTGTTCACGCAGGGTAATGCGAAGTCTGGTGAGAGGATTCTGATCACCGGCGTCGGGGGCGGGGTGGCTACGTTTGCACTGCAGTTTGCGACTGCGATTAACGCCGAAGTATGGGTGACTTCGTCCTCGAAAGCAAAGATTGATCGGGCAGTCAGCTTGGGAGCTAGGGGCGGATTTGATTATCGCGAGGAGGGTTGGGAAAAGAGCTTCGCTGCAAAGGTGGGTGCGCCGGATTTAATCATTGATAGTGCTGGTGGGCCTGGCTACGGTGCGTTGATGGGGCTCGCCGCACCCGGTGGACGTATCATCAACTACGGGGCGACCGCAGGTGCTCCGGAATCGATTGACATGTTCAAGCTGTTTTGGAAGCAGTTGCGTCTGCAAGGATCAACCATGGGGTCGCCTGACGACTTTAGCAGCATGGTGGACTTGGTTGAGAAGTATCAGATCAAGCCAGTGATCCATGCAGTCCATTCGCTTGAAGATACCAATCAGGCGATTGATCAAATGCGTTCGTCGCCGCAATTTGGAAAGTATGTGATCAAGATCGCCTGATCTCTAACACCTGCCGACAGGCATGGGTCAACTTTCATCACTTGCAAACATTCGAGTGACTGCTGGTTTCTGAATCTTTCCCATGGCATTGCGTGGCAGTTGTTCCACGATTTTCAGTTGCTTGGGAATTTTATACGGAGACATGCAGTCCCGGCACCATGTTTTGAGTTGTTCCAGATCCAGTTCGGCGTCTTGTTGCAGAACACAAGCAACCGCGACTGATTCACCCCACGTGTCGTCGGCAACCCCGACAACGGCACACTGCTGGATGACCTCATGGTCCAATAAGACAGATTCGATCTCCAACGCCGAGAGTTTGTAGCCGCCGCTTTTGATGATGTCGACTGACTGACGACCCATGATGCGAAAATAACCTGATTCGATTACGGCTATGTCACCTGTGCGAAACCAGCCATCATCAAAGGATTCAGTCGTTGCTTCTGGTTTATTCCAGTATTCAATAAATACACAGGGGCCCTGAACTTGAATCTCACCTGCAATGCCGTCTGTCTGTATGAGTTCTCCGCTTTCACTCTTCAGTTGCACAATTACATTCGGAAGCGGTTGGCCAACAGCACCCGGTCTGCGTTCGCCCGTGTACGGATTCGATAAGGCCATCCCGATTTCCGTCATGCCGTAACGTTCAAGCAGGGCTTGCCCAGTCAGGCTGGTCCACTCTTTGTGTACGCTTGCCGGAAGCGCGGCGGAACCGGATACCATCAGACGCATTCCGGAAAATCCTTGCACGGCCCCATCGCGTTGTTCCTTCGGCATGCAGTGCAGCAGTTGGATTAACTTGACGTAAATCGTTGGCACTGCCATGAAAACGGAGTACCGATTCTTTGCCACTTGCTCAAGGATCATGTCAGCATTGAAGTGGCGGAATGTGTCAACCGTGGCACCTGACCATAGAGCGCACGAAAGCACATTGATGATGCCGTGGATGTGATGAAGCGGCAGGAAAAGCGGAATCACGTCACTGTCTTGCCACTGCCACGCGGTTACAAGGGCTTCGATTTGTGCTTGAACATTGGCGTGTGTTGTGACCACACCCTTGGGCTTGTTGGTTGTCCCGCTTGTGTACAGAATCATCGCCCGACGATTGAGTGAGATCGTGGGCAAGGTGTTGAACTCACATTCCGGTATCTCATCGACCACGGTCAGCTGCAATCCCAGTCGTTGACAGAGAGGTGCCAGTTTCGCACTGAACTCAGCGTTGGTAATCACTCTCTGTACGTCGGAATCAGTGATCGCGTATTCAAGCTCCGGTTCCGTTGCAGAAAGACTGAGCGGCACTGTGACTCCACCGGCACGCCAGATTCCCCACTGGACGGTCACGTAATCGAATCCACCTGGGATCAGATAGGCAACATGTGTTTCCTGTAAATCTGTACTGCTGCCGAGTAGGTTGACTGCTACCTCTGCCGAACGACGTAACAGTTGATGATACGTATACTCTGTTTCCCCTTGCCGAATGGCAATCGCCTCACCGTGGGACTCTGCGTTGGTAATCAGTGAAATCATTTCAATGTGTTATTGCGTCGTGGGGGTGGCTTGGATTTCGGAGATCAAGGCGTCGAGAGAATCGCATCATGAATCGTGGTTAGACGATCGACTGAACGATCATATAGATCAAGGAAGGACCTAGCAGGCATCCTAGTCCTGTGTAAAACGTTGCTGTCATTGCACCGTAGGGAACGAGTTTTGCGTCTGTTGCTGCCAAGCCTGCGGCGACTCCACTGGTGGTGCCCATCAATCCGCCAAATATCAGTGCCGAACGCGGGTTGTCCAAGCCGATCCACTTGGCGACAAAAGGGGTCAAAGTCATCACAAGTATCGATTTTACCAATCCCGCAGCCACACTTAATGCGATCACCTCACTGCTGACATCGAGAGCACTGCCTGTCACCGGACCCACGATGTAGGTAGCAGCACCCGCACCAATGGTGGTGATGCTTTCTGCATCGCGATACCCAAAACCGTACGCTACCAAGCCGCCAATTAGAAACGAGACGAAGATTCCGAGCACCAATGAAATGATTCCACTCAATCCGGTGGCGGTGAATTCCTGCAGGCGGACACCAAACGCAGTGGCCACAATCGCCAGGTCCCGGAACATGCTGCCGCCCAAGACTCCAATGCCGGCCAGTAACGAGACATCGGCAAGTCCGTGCTCACCACCTGTCGTGATTCCACCGACGTAAGCGAATGCCAAGCCAATGAAAATTCCAATGGCTGAAGGATGAATTCTTCCTCCGGTTAGCTTGCGGGACATCAAGCTGGAAACCAATAGGATAGCGCCTACCAAAAACATGGCAGTGATCAGCGAATTCTTTTCCAGCAGTACGACTAGCGAGTGCTTGCCGAGAAGTGTGGGTAACCAATTTGAGAGAACGATCATTCTTTGGCTCCCGATTGTGACTCAGGATTATCCTCGCCGCCTGTGCCCAAACGGCTGAGTACCGGGACCAACGCAAGACAGGCTAGCACGGTTGTCACGCCTGCGACCAAGGCCAGCCAACCACCGCTCGCAGCTTTGACCACGTTTTGGCTGGCCGCCATGGCAACCACGATTGGAATGTAAATGGAACTCCAAAACAGAACACCCTGCTGAGTGGGAGTTGGCAGGCGATCACGACGTCGCAGCCAGTCGGACAGCACAATCAACAGCAGCATGGCAATTCCAACACCACCCACGTTCTTGCCAACTCCAAGCAATATGCCGAGCAGTTGCCCAGCGACCAAACCGACCAGCATGCAAAATGCCAGAAGAGCGGTTCCGTAGATCACCATCTCGAAACCTATTGTTGTTGGTTTTTTTCGCAGTCATCGTCGGCCGGGACCGGGGGGCCCACCACGTCAACGGGATGCGTGTAAAGGTAACGCCAGACTGCCTCGTGCATGTATCGGCCATCTTTGCCTTTGAAGGCGCGACTGCCGGGTTGCACACTGCTGTGTGCGATTTTTTCGTTCCCGCCAACATCAAAGTTGGTGATCAAGCGACGGGTGTTTTGGTAAGGAGGTTTGGACTTGTCAACGTTGACGATCGGACCAAACTGATTCATCCCCAACAGTTCCCAACTGCGACAATAGTGATCGGCTTTCCAGCCACCATCCAGAACGTGCGAAAATCCAAAGTAGCGATTCGCGGGAGTTGCCGACGGCAGGGCCTGCCACGCCTGATACTGATCACGGGGACCACACAATGCCACGACGCGACTAACTTTGACGTATTTTGCAAACCGTGCAGCGGTGGTTGAGCCATGGGAACTGCCAGACACGATGACTTTATCCCAGTTGAGGCCACTTCGGTCTGCATTCAAAAATTGCCCCCAGTTTCCCTCAGGGTTTGTGCGTTCTAGCCACTTCACAAATTGGTAGGCACGTTCCATCATGCCATCGGGTTTGGGGATGCTGACCTCGTCGCTGAAGTCTTGTCCGGTAGCGGCTTCCAGCCGAATGTTACCGCGACAGTGTGGGCCAACTGGTTTTTCTTGGCAGCAAATCGAGAACCATGATCTTGCATACTGCACCTGAATCGCGTGCAAGCCATAGTCAGCCAGGCGATCAAATAGAGTGCGGTTATGGCTCATCAGCCAAATCACAAGTTTGCCTCGCTGAGGTACCGACGTGTCGACGATCGCGTTTTGGATGTCAGCAGGTCTGCCACTTGGTGTTTCGAGCAAAAAGTTGATTTCGGGATGTGACTTCACTCGCGGGTCAATTTCACTTGCCCTCGCATTGATTTCGTAACGCTGTGCTTTTGGCGTTGCCTCTTGCGCCAATGTGATTTTGGTGCAAGCTGAAAGCGACATCAGC
Source organism: uncultured Rhodopirellula sp. (assembly GCA_913061385.1). GTDB lineage: Bacteria > Planctomycetota > Planctomycetia > Pirellulales > Pirellulaceae > Rubripirellula. The sequence continues at coordinate 5,997 of CAJXTM010000195.1, forward strand.
CCGATGCACAACGTCGCTGAAAATTGAAACTTTGTCATCATGCTCTGGTTCTTCACTAGCGATATTGAGCTGGCAGGCTACTAAATAGACGTACTACGTCACGGAAAGCGATTGTAATCACAGGACCGCGGTGGCATCTCAAACCACGTCCAGATTGTAACCGCAGCCAGATTTAATTGCAGGTGAGCAAATGCGTGCTCGTCTTGTGTGAGCAGACGGGTTTGGTGGTTCCCTAGTCGCTGGCCTCTAGCCCCACCCTTCCGCGGGGATCCGTTATTCTGGTGGCTCAGGCGTTGTTGTTCGCAAGTAATGCCCATCCACAGTCCCTATTTCTCACCATTCGCAGGAATCGAATCGATGGCTCATGTTCAAAGCAAGCACCTGGTCAGGAATGGTCTGTCAAAGTGGTTGGTTCTCACTTCTCTGTCAGGTTTTTGTTCTTTGTTGAGCTTCTGCGGATCGACCGGGCTGGCTCAAAATGTTGAGCAGGCGGGTTCAATTTTTCCTGAGGTTCGGGTGACCAATGTGCGTCGCGTTTTCCACAATGGTGAGCACAATGCTTTTACTGACTTAATTCGCTTCCGTGGTCAGTATTATTTAACCTTTCGTAGTTGTCCTGATGGGCACATGGTTCACCCGACAGCATCGATCATTATTCTCGCAAGCCATGATTTGAAGTCATGGAATAAGGTGCATCAATTTGCAGTACCGATGCGTGATACGCGAGATCCACATTTCTTGGAATTCAAAGATCGGCTATTTGTTTACACGGGTACGTGGTACAGCGGAGAAACCACTCTGCCACGCAGTGAGTATGCTGTCTCTTATACACATCTCCGAGCCCACGAGACCGAGGCTGATCTCGTA
>CAJXTM010000196.1 GCA_913061385.1 uncultured Rhodopirellula sp.
CTACACGTAAGGAGTCGTCGGCAGCGTCAGATGTGTATAAGAGACAGCTTGGGAAGAGGTGATTTCCCACCCTCCACCGCTGGCTGGGAACTCTACGACCTCAAGCTTGATCCGCAGGAAACCAACAATGTTTACCACAAACCGGAATACGCATCGGTTGTCCGCCTGCTGAAAAATCGACTTCAGGAACTCAAACAACAGTACGGCGACCAGGATGAAGCCTATCCTGACCTGATGCGGCTACGCAAAGAACTTTGGTAGCGAACTTTGGTAGCGAACTTTGGTAGCGAACTTTGGTAGCCCGTAACCATCAGCAACAGCTCGACCCATCAATTTCCAAGCATGGGTGCAGAAAAATGATTTCACATCAAAGTGCAAACTTGTGCAGACAGGCTGAACTGAGTTTCTAATTTTTGGTGTCAGCATCAGCAGCCGTATAAACTCTCGTTTCCGGGTTCTGCGAAAGCCACTCTCCCCATTGCATCCGTTCAAAGGGATAGTCAGCTAATGGGATTTCCAAGCATGACTGGCCGTATCGTTTTCCTTCCCACAACAACACCATCTGATTGTTGACATCAAGTCCACCCACGCTCAGGGCAAGTGCCTGGTCACCATCTTGGGCCAATACTCGAACACAGTCCACCAAATCACAGTAAGTAACTGAGATCGCTGTTCCGTGGACATGCAGGTTGGCAATATGCTTTTTCGGATTTGCCATGCCATCGAGAACAAACGCCAAAGCTTCACCGGCGATCTCAATACCAACGACAGAAGTTTCTGAAGCGATTTGAACCTCTGCATTTGCAACCATGCTCGGGTGATCGACCCCCGGAAACTCAGAGAACAGTTGCAGTGGTTCATAAAATTCACCGCCACGCTTGATCCTCTGGATTTCTGCTACCTCTCGATCCCACCGTGCATGATCCGCAGCAGTGGGTCGATTCACATAGGCAAATCTCGCATCTCCCTTGGTGGCCAACAACGCACCAGCCCAAAGTCGCAGCAAACCAAAAGCAAGCACACCGACAATCAAGACGAAACCGACAATCAAGCGGATCCGAATATCCCAATTCATAATTCACTCAAAGTAACAACCATCAAACTAAATCGATGACCGAAACCTAAAGGCTCATTGCGTACAAGTCAGTGCAGAACGGGTAACAGACGGTGTGTATCTTGTTACACAAATAATGGTACAAACACTGAGGATTTGATACGCGAGTTGACGTGCATGCGAGTTGACTGCGATGTGCCAGCTCAGACAGCCAGCGGTGCGAAGCGGCACGCTGGCAACCCATGGCCAGCAAATAGTGACTACCAAGCCGATAAAGACAAAACAAACTGCGACGACTGGCCTGAGCCATCGCCATTGTGCTGGGTATTCTTGTGCTGGGTATTCAAAGGTGCCCATCTCGAGACTTGTCACCTTGCTCCACTATGAAACACCAGTGTCATATCAGGAAACACGAATGAAGCCGCGATCACCTCCAGCACAATTATCTTCCTACGACATTGCATGATTCATCACATCGAGTGATCATGAAATCCAATGATCATTGAATGCCCATGGGTTCCCGCCCGTCAATTCGTGTGCTGCGGGCTTTCGCATCCAGTTTCAACAGCAGCCCAAGATTCCAGAAAACTCTCCATTTGGGGGGTAACGCTGGGAATGTTGCTGCCATCATCAACTAATGAACCAGTCTTCAACATGCAATGAATCCTCGATTGAGGAAGCTGTCCGCCGCACTCTTGCGGGGGATGTTTCTGCGTTTGAGGGGGTCGTACGACAGTTCGAGCGACCACTTCGAGTCTGGTTGGCAACACAGCCCCCCGCTCACATGCTTCAACATTTTCTACTCCGATAAGGTGTTTTGAACACCAGCCCGAGGTATTTTTGAATCCCAGCGATGACGAGGAAGTGATTTTCAGCAGAGCAGTCATGCTCCGGGATCCGTCTGCGCGAGCAGAGTTTATCGCCCAGGCTTGCGGTGAAAATCCTGCGTCGAATGCTCGCATGAAAAAATTGGTTGAGGCCGACCAGGTTGGGTGGCAAGAATTTGATAAATTGGTAGGTCGGCAATCTGAATGCTACCGCGAGTACTTCCCTAAGCCCGTCGTTGAAAGTTACGACATCGGTGAGGAACTTGGTCGCGGTGCTACGGCCATTGTGTTCTCTGCGGAACAGTTAGAACCGTTCGCCCGCACAGTCGCTCTAAAAATTCTTCGAACGAACCAACTTACCTCTGAGGCTTATCGAAGATTTTCCAGAGAACAAAGTACGCTTGCCAAGCTCAACCATGTAAACATTGCAACGATTTACAACGCAGGTACGGCAGCGGCGGGCAATCCTTATGTAGCAATGGAAATGGTGCGAGGGTTGCCACTCACCACTTTCTGTCGAAAGAACCGACTGAACATCAGCCAACGCTTGAAGCTGTTCAGAAGCTTGTGTGACGGAATCGAGCATGCACATCAGAGCGGAGTAATTCATCGGGATCTGAAGCCAGCGAATGTACTGGTTTCCGAAACACTTCAAGGTCCAATTCCGAAGATAATCGACTTTGGAATTTCCAAAACCAAGGAAGAAATAGAAGAAGATGCTGGATTAACACGCGAATCGCAAGTTATGGGCACACTTCGGTACATGAGCCCCGAACAAGCTTCCGGTGCAAGCAGGGAGGCGGCTCACGGTTCTGATGTTTTTGCGTTGGGAGTGATTCTGCATGAACTGCTGGTGGATCAAGTTCCGCTTGCGACGGAGTACAAAGCAGCAAACACGTTAGAGGAACAACTTAAATGTATCCGCGAGACCGTTCCGAAAGCAGTAAGCTCCACTTTCGCTTCCCTCGCGAATGTTGAGGAACTTGCTGGGAACCGCAGCACCACCGTCGCTTCGCTTCGAAATGACTTGACAACGGAACTGGATTCCATTGTCTCACGCATGCTCGAGAAACAGGTGTGCGACCGCTATCCTAGTGTTTCTGCGATCAAGGGAGACATTGACGACTATCTCGCCGGCAGGCCAATAATCAACTTGCGGAGTCGAAAGAAGAAAATACGGCAGCGAATGTGGACCATCCCTGCTGTCGTGCTCATCGTGTGCCTATTGTATACAGTTGCATTTACAGTCACGCATACCGAGACACTGTCGATGATCGACCTAGCCGGAAGAATGCTAGGTCAATCAAACCGATTGAGTTCCCTGCCGGGAACTAGAGCAACACCAGGAGCAGGGGCAACAGATCAGCAACCGCCGCAATCCGAGTATCATGCTGAAGCTGCTAGTTCGCCTGCGTTAAACATCGGTGGCACTGGCAAGATGACGAAGACAAACAGGGTTGGTGTTTCACCGTCATCACTCCCCGGCGAAATCAATGTAATTCCTTACGTCGGAACCGACCGTTCGTTCCCAGGCAAGGCACCTGACTCAGCGGCCTCCATGGGGATGGAATTCAAGTTAATCCCAGCCGGGATGTTCACGGGCAGGATTGGTAATGCCCAACACGAGATTACGCTTTCGCAGCCATTTAAGATGGGAATCTGTGAGGTCACACAGGATCAGTACGAGCAGGTGATGGGGGTAAACCCAAGCCTGTTTAAAGGTGCTGACAATCCTGTTGCCAACGTGAGTTGGTATGACGCGGTTGAGTTCTGCCGGAAGCTGTCGGCTCTGCCAGCCGAGAAGGTAGCAGGCAATATTTATCGTTTGCCCACGGAGGCTGAGTGGGAATATGCCTGTCGAGCGGGAACAAAGACGAGCTACAATTTTGGTAGTGATATCTCGGATTTAGGCAAGTACGCTTGGTACTCCGAAAACTCGACTGGTACAACTCATCCCGTAGGCAGCAAGCAAGCCAATGCATGGGGGCTGCATGACATGCACGGTAATGCCTGGGAGTGGATTCGAGATTGGCAGGAAGGTTCCAAGTGGCGGGTACATTACTCCGGCAGTGGAGTAACCGACCCTACGGGGCCAGTATCTGGGGTCGGTCGAGTGGTCCGTGGTGGCAGTGTTTTTTTTCAGGCTGAAGACTGTCGGTCGGCATACCAGTCTGCGGAGCACCCTTCGAGAAGCTACGACGACGGCGGGTTTCGTGTGGTCCTGGATTCGGTACCAGTAAAGCTGCCGGAATCGGCGGATGCAATTGGGATGGAATTTAAGTCATTGCCAGCCGGCACTTTTACGATGGGGCAAGGTGATACCGAACACGAGGTAACGTTTACGAAATCACTAGCGGTTGGGGTGCATGAAGTCACCCAGCATCAATACGAACAGGTGATGGGGGTAAACCCGAGTATATTCAACGGTCCAGAGAATCCCGTCGACAGCGTGAGCTGGAATGACGCGACTGAGTTCTGCCGCAAGTTATCGGCTCTACCTGCAGAGAAAGCAGCGGGGAATGTTTATCGGTTACCGACTGAGGCTGAGTGGGAATACGCTTGTCGAGCGGATACGACCACGAACTATAGTTCGGGCGATAATAGCGACAGCTTAGTCGATCACGCCTGGTACAAAGCAAACTCGGGAGGGGTAACTCACCCTGTAGGCGCTAAGCAAACAAATGACTGGGGACTGCATGACATGCACGGAAATGTTTGGGAGTGGTGTCAAGGTCATCATGGAGACTATCCTAGTGGCGAAGTGACCGACCCCACTGGCCCGGCAACCGGCCCATCGCGCAGCATACGTGGCGGTAGTTGGGGGCGTCTCGCCGAGAGTTGCCGGTCGGCGCATCGGGCTAGTCTCGCCCCATCGGTCTTCAACGAATACCTCGGCTTTCGAGTCTGCCGGATTCCGTTGGGCAACTAGTCAGAACCTCATGAGGTGAGTGATACTTCCACTTGCAGCACCAACATGAATGAATATGCTTGAGTTCGATACAGCGATCTCTAAGAGTGCATCAAAAGCCTTGCTGCAATGAAAGAGAGTGGTCTTGCGCGTCAGGAACGGGGTGCGTAACTAGTTTAGAAAGCCGAGCAACTTCAAGCTTTGCCGGTGTCTCTGCGCGGCTACAAAACATCCTCTCCAGGACGGCTTGTAGGCCGCATGCCGTGTCTGAAGGTGACCTTCTGTGCGCTCGCAAACCGTACTCTGCTGGATCTTAGCTCAGATCCAATGCTAGTCCCAAAAAGCCCTGCCAAAACACAGATACACACCGCCTTTTGGAATGCCCCAAAAGTGATCCGCCGCCATAAAGGTTTGGGTTGGGTAACAAGTTCCACAAAGGTCTGCTGCTGTGGAGGGAATGCAGGGACTGGAATAGAAGTTGTCCACTGCGAGGTAAGCTTGTTGGGTGATTGTTCGCTGGTGACTCGACTGCAACCATCACCGCACCCACAGTCCGTTGCGTTATCAAAACCCCGCCGCTTACACGGCTGGCTGTGTTCCTCCGGCTTCTGCTGCCGCTTAACCTCCACAACACAGCCGAATTACCAACCCCGATTTCTCTCACTCAACTTGGTGCAAACACCGAGGGTAGTCAAACTTACTGGTTCCCGACATCAAATCACTGTATTGCTACAAGATGCTACCGGTGTCTGAACCGCACGCTCACATTTCTAAAATGGGGTCTGCGATTTGCTAGACCCAGAGGGGCCGCCTGCATTCGTCATTGACGAACCAAACAACGTCTTGCAGCCTGATCAATCCGTCTTGAAGCCCAGGAACACAACCACACCAGCAGCGACTCTGGAAACCTGTTAAAATCGATTAGATTTGGGTAGCATCCAACTAACATACACTTTCTAGTGGAATGTCTTGCATTTTCCATGCAGACGTTGCAAGTACCGGCAAGGGCTTGCAAACGGGGAAGCTTTGTTGGGTCGGAACCACCTTGGTCTCAGTAGCTCGGTGTTGTGATCTGGTAAGTGTTGCGATGATCCCACACGTGAAATACATGGCGGACTGCATGAAAGAGTGCATGTCAAATTTTTTGGATTTCATAATGCTTGAGAATTACTTCCTCCTTCCCTGGATGTTTGCCGAAAAGATGTCACACCGTACTTTTTCATGTTCGGCGCGCCGGCTCGTCAGAGACTCCTTATTGATAACGTTCCTGGCCATCACGGCCAGCGTGTCAGAAGGGAAAGAGGCTGGCGAAACTCTGAATGCTGCGAGCCGGTCAGCAAACCCGATCACGAATCCGAAGCAAAAAGACTCAACGAACCAAAATAAGGAGACAGGAGATCAAGAGATTTGCCGGCTAGTGATCAGGATTGATTTCCAGAAAACGGATAACACGGCGGCAGCTCAATTGCGTGCCGACATCAAAGCAGGTGTTTTTGCGGATTATGCGATTAACGAAGTACGTAATAATCGGCTACGCAAATCCCCTAAAATCAGTGTGCCTGTGGGTAGAAATCGTTACCGTGTCTGGTATGGGTACTCAGAGAGAATTCGTGCGGCAGTCTTGACCAATGCAGGGGCACTTTCACCGGTGAAGCAGGGGAGCGTTTCGCACGTGACCCAAGTCGCTCATTCGGAGAAAGTAACGACGGAAGACTCCGATGCCGGCACGAATTATCCACAACGCACCAGTTGGTGGACGGTCGGAAAACGATACCCAAATCGTGAAGCGATGGTAAAGCACCTTGCCATCGGACAGCATGAAGGAGTTTTTGCTCTCAGTTGGCTCGACTCACTTACTCGTGAGGAGCTTCATGCGTTGCACTCAGACGATCATGAGAACAAAATCAACTGGAACTACGCTGTTCGACCAGTTGAGGTCGAGACGAATACCGTTTCGTCAAGTAACTGATTCTCTCACTCAATCTGGTGCAAATACCGGGGGGTAGTCAGCCTGCAATGAACACAAACGACAGAAACTGTCTCTTATACACATCTGACGCTGCCGACGAC
>CAJXTM010000197.1 GCA_913061385.1 uncultured Rhodopirellula sp.
TCTACACGTAAGGAGTCGTCGGCAGCGTCAGATGTGTATAAGAGACAGCCAACACCCCGCGTGATGCCATCGCCAGACTAGAGACCTTGGTGATGATGTCTGGATTTGAATTACCAGTCAAAGCCATTCGCCAACAGGTTTCAGGGGCCGTCGACATTCTGATTCAGGCAAATCGTTTGCAGGGTGGCCCGCGCCGCATCACCGCGATCACAGAGATCGTTGGAATGGAACAGGACACCATCGTGATGCAGGATATTTACAAGTACACACAAAAGGGCATCGACGAAGAAGGGAAAGCGTTCGGCCATTTTGAATGCACCGGAGTCCGCCCAAGTTTCATGAATCGGCTGGAAGCTGCAGGGGTACGCCTGCCTGCCAGTGCATTCCGAGAGCGAGTCATGATGCAAGCCTAAACAGGGCAGCTATTGAGAGGCAAGCCAACGCAGCTCGTTCACCACATTCAAACCTCATTTGATCTACAGGCAAGCCATGAGCGGATACATTATCGTAGTTCTGGTCGGTGCTGTCGTTACTTGCCTCGTCGCCTTTGCCATCAATGTGATGGTCCCGGGGAGTGACTCAACGTCTACTGAGGATCGGCTGTCTGCGATGGCCAGTCATCGCAGCTTAAGCGATGAGAAAGAAAACTCTTCTTTACTGACGGGGGTAGATGAGCCTTCTTCCCCCATCAATCGTCTGCTGGAAAAAATCCCCGCGTTTACCGACTACCTTGACCAAGCTGATATTCCGATCCAGCCTGCAAAATTCGCAGTGCTCTGCCTTGCGGCTTTCGTCGGTGGTGCCATGAGTTGCATACTGACGCCCCTGCCGATCTTGCTGGCATCCTTTGCCGGTGCATTGTGTGCAGCATTACCACTCAGTTGGCTGGTCATGAAGCGAAAAAAACGGCTTGCCAAATTTGGCCGACAGATGCCAGAAGCCCTCGATCTACTGAGCCGTTCTCTCCGTGCGGGTCATTCGCTGAATGCAGGATTCGGACTCGTCGCATCAGAACTCGAAGCGCCTCTAGCCACGGAGTTCTCGCGGGCATTCGAGGAACAGAATTTCGGCATTCCCCTCGATGAAGCAATTGAAGACATGTCAGACCGCATCCCCAACATGGACCTGCGTTTCTTTGCCACCGCAATCGTTCTGCAGCGTCAAACAGGTGGTGACCTTGCGGAGATTTTGGACAAAATCAGCCACTTGATTCGTGAGCGACTAATGATTCTTGGACAAGTTCAAGCATTGACAGGCGAGGGACGAATGAGCGGAGCCGTGCTGTTAGCACTACCACCAGTCCTGTTCATCGTGATGCTGAAGCTCAACTATGACTATGTGCTCATGCTATTCACGGATCAGATTGGAAGATACATGCTCATGGCCGCCCTAGTGACTCAGGTCATTGGAGCTCTGGTTATTAAGAAGATCATCACAATCAAAGTTTAAAGCCGCAGCACCCTCACCAACACATTCAATTAACGAGTCACCGTTGCCACGACGCAAGGTGCATCAGGAATTTCTGATATGTCTACCATGATCTTTGCCATGCTTGACCCCGTGACCATTACTGCAATTGCAATTTTCATTTCCGTCACTGCAGTCGCATGGGTGGTGATCGGCCGCATCAGTGGCAACGACAAACCACGCGCAGAAGCAAGGCTGGACATGATGCGGAACCAACGCAACGGTCCGCAACTTGACGAAAAAACCGAAGACAAGACTCACCGCAAGAATGAAGCCTTGGCTGCCGTCCTGGAAAGAGCAACGCAACCGTTGGCAGAGACAGTCAGCGGCAACGAAAAAGAGATGAGCCAACTGCGAGAAAAATTGGTTAACGCGGGTTTCCGCAGAGAATCAGCTCCAGTCGTCTTCAAAGGTATCCAACTGATCCTCACCGGTGTCGGACTGTTCATCGGTGGAGTTTTCGGCATGCTCGCTGACGGACTCAGTCAGGGCCTGCTGCTGAAAGCCGCCGCTGGTATTGTGATCGGATTCATTATTCCAAAACTGATCTTGGATCAACTCGTCAAAAAACGCAAAGAAAAGATATTCCTCGGGATGCCCGACGCACTCGACCTCATGGTTGTGTGTGTGGAAGCCGGACTCGGCATGGATCAAGCACTTCGAAAAGTTGCCGACGAAATGCTTAAAAGCCACGTGGAAGTCGGGGAAGAATTCAGTATTGCAAACCAACAACTGCAGTTCGGAAAACAACGTAGCGATGTACTGCACGCATTGGGATTCCGAAGCGGAGTGGACGACCTCAAACAACTGACTGCGATTCTGATTCAAGCTGACAGGTTCGGATCCAGCATCGCTGCAGCTCTACGGGTTCAAAGTGATTCGATGAGAGTCAAACGACGGCAAATCGCGGAAGAAAAAGCAGCCAAGACTGCGGTCAAAATGATTTTTCCATTGGTTCTTTTTATCTTCCCAGGAATTTTCGTGGTGCTTGTCGGACCTGCCGGCATCAGTATGTATCGCAACTTGCTAACCAAATAGTGTTGATCACAGACGCGCTGGAAACAGACGCGTTGGAAACAGACGCTGACAAAACTCATCTCGATGATCCACTGCCTGCCTCGTAACCGGCAATTGGGTGCCTGCGGGCAATCAGCCAACAAGCAATTGTGGCGGCCGAAAGCCAGCACTCCAATGCCATCGCGACAATCCTTTACAATGAGCCGATGGTAAAGATTGGTTCAACCCTCTGTGGCGAATATCGCGATGTCCTTACGTCTTTTTATCGGCATTTTCTCTGCATCTTGCATGGTGATGTTTTCCAACAACACTCACAAACAGCAACTGCATGCCGAAAACACTACCGCCCCGATGCTGAAAGTCATTCTGCAACACCAAGTGCCTACTGACCGTGCTGCGAAAGATGACTCCAAACGCGGCTACCAAATCAAAACCACTACACAGTCGTGGAATCCATCTCAAACAGCAGTCATCATCTGCGACATGTGGGACGCTCACCATTGCTACCGTGCGGTACAACGCGAGGCACAGATGGTTCCCCGCATGGAGAACATGCTGAATCATCTGCGTTCGAAAGGAGTCACCATGATCCATGCGCCCAGTAGTTGTGTGTCGGCCTACGCTAACAACCCCGCTCGTATACGGGTCGCGTCCATCCCAAAATCGGTTGCCCCGGCAGGTATCAATGAGTGGTGCCGGTCAATCCCCAGCGAGGAACAAATCACCTATCCACTAGATCAGTCGGACGGCGGTGAAGACGACACCCCCGAAGAACATGCAGTTTGGGCCGAGGCTCTGAAAGCAAAAGGTTTGAATCCTCGATCACCTTGGAAGAAACAACATCAGGGACTGACGATCGACCCAACCAAAGATTTCATCAGTGATCGCGGCGAAGAGATCTGGAACATTCTGGAACACAAAGATCTCAAAAATGTCATTCTCGTTGGCGTTCACACGAACATGTGCGTTCTTGGCAGACCATTTGGGCTGCGACAACTGTCCAAAAATGGTGTGAATGTGGTGCTTATGAGAGACCTTACTGATTCCATGTACAATCCAAAATCATGGCCCCATGTGAGCCATCTTGAAGGCAATGCACTGATCATTTCGCACATCGAACGTCATGTTTGCCCGACATTGACTAGCGATCAATTCCTAGGCGGAAAACCTTTCCGCTTTACACCCATCACGGCGGTACCTTAGGCCAGCAGATCGTGCATGACGTGACCATGCACATCAGTCAAACGAAAATCACGCCCCTGATAACGGTACGTCAGCCTTCGGTGATCGATTCCCAACAAGTGCAAAATGGTCGCATTGAGATCATGAATGTGCATGGTACCCGGTGTCCAAGTTTCCTTACTTGGCGTTAACGGATCGCCATCCGCATTCGCAATATTGTAGCCGTAGTCATCACTTTGACCGTAGCTGATCCCAGGTTTGATGCCGCCACCAGCCATCCACGTTGAAAAGCATCGGGGATGATGGTCACGCCCATAGTTTTCTCGCGTCAACTGTCCCTGGCCATAAGCCGTTCGACCGAACTCACCTCCCCAGACAACCAACGTGTCCTCGAGCATACCGCGTTGCTTAAGATCCTTGATCAAAGCAGCACACCCTTGATCAACATCGCGGCACTGAGATTCATGCTCTGCCGGTAAGCGACCATGTGCATCCCATCCGCGGTGAAAGATCTGGATATTGCGGACTCCTCGTTCTGCTAAACGCCGAGCGTTAAGACAACACGCCGCGAACGTGCCCGGTGTGCGTGCAGCTTCACCATACAAATCAAAGACACGCTTATCCTCACTCGATAAATCCATGAGTTCCGGAACCGAGGACTGCATTCGATAAGCCATCTCGTGCTGTTTGATACGCGTCAGGATTTCTGGGTTCCCCAGTTCCTGATGCAAACCGGTATTGAGCGCTTCCAGAGCATCCAATTGCTGACGCCGATCAGCACGACTCACCCCGTCAGGATTGCTGAGATACAGAACCGGATCACCTTGACTGCGCATCAGGATTCCCTGGTGATCGGAAGGCATGAATCCGGTCCCCCAAAGTCGATTGAATAGACTTTGCTCAGGAAAACTGGTCTTGGCATGCATCACGACGTAATGGGGCAAATCCTGATTCATACTGCCCAAACCATAACTCAACCAAGCACCCAAACTGGGGCGTCCCGGGATCTGACTTCCCGTCTGAATGTAAGTGATAGCCGGGTCATGATTGATTGCTTCAGTGAACGTACTGCGAACAACACAGAGTTCACCCACAACGCCTGCCGTGTGCGGCAGCAATTCACTGACCCAGATTCCACCCTCATTATTGTCATGCTGTGTGAATTTGTACTTACTGGGACAAAGTGGCAATCCAGCTTTCTGGTTCGCTGTCATCCCAGTAATACGCTGATCGTTGCGAACATGAGCTGGCAGTTGCTGATTGAACATTTCAGTCAACTTTGGTTTGTAATCCCACAAGTCCAGTTGGCTTGGCCCCCCACTCATGAACAGATAAATCACACGTTTTGCAGTTGCCCGATGGTGCAAACCACCATTGAGATCCTGATCAGCAGGAACATCGTCAGCCAAGGCAAAGGGTGAATCAGCCGTCAGCAAACCAGCCAATGCTGCCGTACCAAGCCCCAACACAGAACGCCCCATCAATTGGCGACGATTTTGCATTTGCGATAACTCAAACGATGAATTGTCCATCCAGACTTCCTGAGGCTTGATTGCCAGTGCAATGATTGACCGAGCGTCCCGAGCAGAACTTGCTTCAGATTACCATGAATGCCAGGTAACATCGAATTGAAACCACAGACAATATTCCCAGAGCCATCGCAGCGGTAATGGAAAAGGAGTGACTGGATGCCCCGCGTTTGAATACCGGCGTTTGAATACCGGCGTTTGAGTGATCAAACCGATAAAGCACGAGGGTGCTCGTTGATTAACGCTGAACTGCCTGCGCAGGACTGGCGACCCGCAAATCTGCATCCTCACGACGATCCGCTGCGAGCAGTGACTTAATTTTCATTTGCACGGTCGGCTCGCCCGGAACCTCATTACCAGGAGGACTGCCCCAAGTCATTCGAGCTCCTGACTGCATGGTCAATTCCATTTGCACGACTTCGGTCTGTCGCGGATCGCCATGAATCCCAATGCTGCGAACCTGTGTCTGCTCGCGATAGGGCACAAGAACAGAAGCAAGAGCAGACGCGGCTTCCACCGAAGCATCTCCAAAAGGTGTTCCTACAGCATTGCTGGTGTAGACATCAGGCACCTCAATGTAGATGTAGTTTCTGGTTTCAGCTTCTGCAAACTCATTGCCGGGCAACAGCACACCCTCGCCATCGACAGGAAAGAAATAACTTCGATTCTCTGGATCGCTGGGCTTATAAACATGCACCATGGCAACGGGCGTCCGGTATTCAAGCCGGACATCAATCTGGCCACCGGGTAGCTTACGAACGCCGACCACTTTGCGGACCCACGGATGCATGGAAAAAGCGGAAGCTATTTTTGCTGTGGCTTGCCGATCCAAAATCGAAAGCCCTTCCATCGCCGTATCACGATAGACCGTTTTGACAATATTTGTTCTTACGTGTGCTGGTGGTTCGGTGACCTGAATCAGGGTCGGATCAATGCCACTGTACTGACCCGCAACATGCACGGCTCCCCATCGGTGCCATGCTGCATACCCACCGACAATTAACAACACTGGCCACAACACTGCAAATGCGGCCGGCGCTTTGATCAAGCGCCCGAGCAATCGCCTAACAGGTTGATGCTTTTCGGAATTGGCCGATCGCCTTGCCACTGACGTGTTCCCCGACTTCCATGTGGATGAAACAACTGACCAAAAAGAGAGGCTTCATCCCTCCCAGAAAAGGCAGTCTGCAATTCTGCAGACCCTAGACTTACCAAATCTGTAGATTCAACTGCAAGTCGATCCCAGTTTGCAATAAAACCTGCTCCCTGACCCGTTCAATGAGTCTGAGACACTGTTCGCTGGTTGCACCGGAATGTGCAATCATGAATTGCGGATGCTGGCCATCGATGGCCACTTCCCCTTCACGAAGCCCAGCGAGCCCGACTGTTTGCAACAAATCTTTTGCTGGCATTCCATCAGGATCGACGAATGGCATTGCAATTCGCGGCTCTTCGGTTGGCCGAGCGGCATTCCGGCTGATCCAAAGTTTTTGCATACGCTTTGTCAGCGCCAGCACGTCACGAGTCTCCAATTCAAAACTCACATCAAGTACGGCAAGCCCCAAAAGCGATGTTTTTCGGTGTGAGAAACCAGCCTCCTGCCTGTCTCTTATACACATCTGACGCTGCCGACGACTCCTTACGTGTAGAT
>CAJXTM010000198.1 GCA_913061385.1 uncultured Rhodopirellula sp.
GTCGAAACGGAAGGCGAACACGCCGAGAACTGAAGCTGCCCAAACCGCCACGTGATCCGTTTGAAGTCATCGCCAGCGACTTGGTGCAGCTCAGTCTGAAAGGCGAACCGATCTATCTGCGTGAGGAAGCGACCGCCGAGAAGTACGACATCAGCCGGTCCGCAATCCGAAACATTCTGCATCGACTGGCTGGCGAAGGGATGCTCGATCACATCCCACGACGCGGTTGGCGCTTGCGTCCGTTTCGGCAGGACGACCTGCAGGCATTCATCGATGTGCGTGAGGCGCTGGAGTTGAAGGCATTGGAGCTGGCTCGACCCAAACTTGACCCACACCAATTGCAACGCATGCTGGACTTAAGCGTGCCTCCGAAATCAGCGGGCACCAAGCTGAGCGTCGACGAGTCTCTCCACGAATACCTGGTATCCACCGCCGACAACACGTACATCACGGAATTTTTCGCACGCCAGGGACGCTACTACCGGCGGTTGTTTGAGTGGGAAGACCTTGATCACGACGTTGCGATTGAAACCATGCGGCAGCACCACGAAATCCTGACCGCATTGGTAGAGAAAAACTGGTCTGCGGCACGGAAAGCGCTGTCGCATCACATTCTCAACAATCACCCGATTCTGGGCCAGGTCGAGGACAAGGAATGATGCTTCTACAGAAACTGCTTTGCCGCAGCCTTGTGCTGCTTACTGTCTTTGGCGTGCTTGCACTGAATACAGCGTGTGCCGAAAGCGACTCGGATCATTATCTGACCGAAATCAAGCCGGTCCTCAAGGAGCGATGTTTCGCTTGTCACGGGGCTTTGAAACAAGAATCCGATCTGCGACTCGATACCGTTTTGGCGATGCGGGACCACGATATCCTTGGCGAAGACAGTGAATTGCTCGCGCGGATTACATCCACGGATGACGACGATCGCATGCCGCCTGAAGGCGCACCTCTCAAGGCACACGAAATCGCCGCCATCAAACAGTGGATCGCGGGTGGTTCGCCGGGGCCAGCTGATGAGCAACCAGAAGCCGATCCCAAATCTCACTGGGCGTTCCAACGCATTGAACGGCCTGAGGGCTTTGCCATCGCCAAAGCAAACCCGATCGACGCGTACTTTGCGGCCAGACAAAAAGCCGAGGGGCTCGTTTCCCAGCCCGAGGCCCCGCGAACGATCTTGCTGCGGCGCCTCTATCTCGATTTGACCGGGCTACCACCAACGGTCGAACAACTGACCTCGACAGAACCATTGTCAAGAATCCTTGACGATGTTTTGAACAGTCCGCAATACGGCGAGCGATGGGGGCGGCATTGGATGGATGTCTGGCGTTACAGCGACTGGTACGGCCTCGGCAATGAGGTTCGCGACAGTCAAAAGCACATCTGGCGATGGCGCGACTGGATCGTCAATTCGCTCAACGAGAACAAAGGCTACGACCAGATGGTCCGCGAAATGCTCGCGGGCGATGAAATCGCGCCGAACGATCCGAACGTACTCGCGGCCACTGGCTTTCTCGCCAGAAGCTGGTTCAAATTCAATCGCACGAGCTGGTTGGATAACACGATTGAACACACGGGCAAAGCGTTCATGGGTTTGACCATGAATTGCGCTAAATGTCACGATCACAAATACGACCCCATCACGCACCTCGATTACTATCAGTTCCGCGCGATCTTCGAGCCCCATCAGGTCCGAGTTGATGCCGCGCCAGGGTCATTGGATTTGGCAAAGAATGGTTTGACGCGCGTGTATGACGGCAACCTCGGCGCCGCCACATACCTGCACGAGCGCGGTGAAGAAAGCAAGGCGGACAAAAGCACCATAATAAATGCTGGCTCTCCGGCTTTCCTGGCGGCGGCTGCGTGGCAGCCGCCGAAACCGATCGAGCTTCCCCTCGAAGCCTCGCGTCCAGCCCTGCAATCGTTTGTGCAGGAGGGTCTCCTTGCCCAGGCACAGGCGAAGGTCACGGCGGCTGAATCCCATTTGGAGAATATGAAAGTTCAGAAGGTGACCGCTGACAAGAAGGTGGCTGCTGACAAGAAAAAGGAGTTAGCAAAAGGAGAGAACGAAAAGCCGGCTAGCAAGCCTGGGACCAAAACCGCAGAGAAGAAGCCGGCTGCCAAGCCCGCAGCTGGCGGAGCAATTTTCGTCGATGACTTCAGCAAAGCCCGGCCGGATCTTTGGGAACTCGTTGGCAACGATTGGCGCTATCAAGGTGGTCTGCTCTCCTTAACCAAGCCATCGCTGGATACAAACTTGTTGCGTTCAAAAACAACGCACCCTCAGGACTTTGAACTTAACCTGAAGTTTCAAACGACCGGTGGCAATCGATGGAAATCGGTGGGCATCCGCTTCGACGTCGATCAGAGCTGCACTAATTCTCACTTTGTTTATGCCAGTGCCTATGGCGGCGGCAAGGTACACTTGGCCCACACGATCGAAGGGAAAGACGTTTACACCACGGCAGTCGTCAACCGGCCCATCAAGTTGAACCAGGAGTACACGCTGAACCTAAAAGTTCGCGGTCCGCTGATCAACGTCGCGCTGGATGGCGAATTCCTCTTTGCGTACAACCTGCCGCGACGCCAGCCCGGTGCTGTTCAACTTCTGGCGTATGACGCCATTGCCGATTTTTACAGCATCGAGGTCAGGCATCTGCCTACTGAAACGTCCCTTAAAGAAGCCAGTGAAAAGGCAAAGCCGATTGCCGCGAACGCGCCGGTGATCACGGCCAGTGTCTTCGAACTGGCGGCAGCCAAACTGAACCTGGCCAAAGCGGAATACTCTTTCACCAAAGCGCGAATTGATGCTGACAACGCCGCTTACAGAGATACTGGGAATGGTTCGCCGGAATATGCCCGCCGCATGCTGCTTGAAGTCAATCTGGCCAGTGCGAGAGTTGACTTGCTCGACTCGAAAAAAGCAGGCAAAGCCGCAGAGACGATCAAGAAACTGGATGCGGATCGCACGGCGGGAAATTTCTCTGGGTACAAGTACAATCCGTTGACCGCCAGCGCGGTGTCTCGTCTCAAGACTCCGAACAAAGATGCCCTGCCTGCTGGCAATGGTTATCCAAAGACCAGCAGCGGTCGAAGAACGGCATTGGCGAATTGGCTTACACACCGCGACCATCCTCTCACGGCCCGAGTGGCCGTGAATCACATCTGGACGCGGCACTTCGGGACTCCGTTGGTCGAGTCTGTTGCCGATTTTGGCTTGCGGGCGCCCAGTCCATTGCACCAAGAGCTGTTGGATTACCTGGCCGTTGAGTTGATCGAGTCGGGCTGGGACATGAAGCACCTTCACCGTTTGATGCTTTCATCGAAGACCTGGCAACGTAGCTCTTCCAATTTGGGTGCCGATCAAAAGACGCTTGCCGCGGATGGGAGCAACCGCCACTACTGGCGTATGAACAGCCGTCGGATGGAGGCTCAGGTCCTTCGAGACAGCTTGCTTCATCTGGCCGGCACGCTTGATTTAACGCAGGGTGGTGCTCCGGTCACGGCATCCGCCAATGTCCGAAGACGCAGTCTCTATTTCTTCCATTCCAGGGATGGGCGTTCCAAGTTCCTGGAGACCTTCGATGACGCCGATGTGTTCGCTTGCTACCAACGCAGTGAAAGCATTGTTCCGCAACAGGCGTTGGCGATGATGAACAGTCAAACGGCGACCGCATCAGCAAAACAAATCGCGGCCGCATTCAAGTCGGACATGAGTTCCGAGGCGTTCGTCCGGGCAGCGTTTCTAAAGATTCTGGCCCGCCAGCCAGCAGAAGCGGAGTTGGCTGAAAGCCTGTCGTATTCGAATGAACAAACCCAGCGTGAGCATTTCATTCATGTTCTGCTTAACCTCAATGAGTTCCTGGTGATTCGATGAACAACGATTACGAATATGCAATTTCAAGGCGGACGATTCTGCAATCGGCCCTTGGCTTCGGCACTTTGGCGGCGGGCGGTATCATGGCCGCAGAACAACATGTCCTGCCAGACGGGGAACCTCACTTTCCGCCCAAGGCGAAGCGAGTGATCTGGCTGTTCATGCGTGGCGGCGTCAGTCACATGGAGAGCTTTGATCCCAAGCCGGCGCTCAACAAATATGCTGGGAAATCGATTGGCGAAACGCCATACAAAGATGTCCTGAACCCTTCAAGAATAAGAAAATTACGCATCCCTGTTAAGGGCGATGGCAACGGCCATACCCGTACCAAACTCTTCCCCCTGCAGACCGGTTTTAAGAAGTATGGGCAGTCGGGAATTGAAGTCAGTGATTGGTTTCCGAACATCGGGAGCTGTGTCGATGACATCGCTTTCATTCGGTCGATGTGGACGAGTGATAATAATCATGGTGCTCAGGTCCAGTTTCACTCCGGCCGTCATTTTCTGGATCCGCGCGTTCCGACCATTGGTGCTTGGATCAACTATGGACTCGGTTCGCTCAGTGACAACCTGCCGCAGTTCATCAACATCGGCCCGCGTTTCTTCGACAAGAAGGATGCCCACTATCTCGGTCCGGCCTACGAGGCGGTCAATCTTAAAATCGATCCCAGCAATCCTCTCGATTACGCCAAACCGAGCAATGGCATGACGGCTGCGGATCAACTGAAGAATCTCAATTTAACCAACAAGCTCAATCGTCTTGCGGCGGAACAATACCCACTCGATCCGGTCATCGAAGCCAGAATGAAGTCTTATGAGCTGGCCTATCGCATGCAGACAGCCGTTCCGGAAACGCTGGACTTCACGCAGGAATCCGCTGAAACGCAGAAGCTCTATGGTCTCGATCAGAATGAAACCAGAGGCTTCGGCCAGCAGTTGCTGGCAGCGCGACGGCTTTCTGAACGCGGTGTTCGTTTTATTCAAATCATGCATGGCGACGGTGCCGCAGGTGCCTGGGACAATCACTCGGGATTAAAGAAAGGCCATACAAAACTGTCCAAACAGGTCGATCTGCCAACGGCCGGTCTACTGAAAGATTTGAAGCAGCGGGGCTTGCTCAAGGACACAATTGTCGTGTTCGCCACAGAGTTCGGCCGTACTCCGGGTACTCAAGGTGCCGATGGCCGCGACCATCATTCGTTTGGCTTCAGTGTTTGGATGGCGGGTGGTGGCATCCAGGGCGGCGTCACCAACGGAGCAACCGACGAATTGGGTTACCACGCCATCGAAGATCCCCATTACGTGACCGACGTCCACGCCACGATCAATCACCTCATGGGCATCAATCCACGCAAGCTGGAAGTTCCGGGACACAAACGCCTGGATCGCGATTATGGGCACGTCATCAAAGACATACTCGCTTGATGACATGTTCATTCACGATCTGTTAGCTCGTAGGACTACAAAACTCGGCCGACAATGACTCACGCCCTTTCATCGGCTCTCCTCGCAGAAAGTAGGAAATAGCCGTGATGAAGAACCAACCTTGGGCAACTATTTCTTTGGTCGTCGGAACGCTTCGCGGGGCTCAGTCTAGGTTTTTGGTTTTCGCTCTGGTCACCGAGTGGGGTGACTTCGATCCTCTGTTCTCCAGTGAGGACTTTGTGATGGTGCAGCAGCTTAGGGGCAGTTTCCTGGTGCTATCTATTAGGTCGTCACTCGTGGTGACAGGATCTTCTGCGATGGGACAACGGCACCACCCCCCTTGGTCTGCGGCACACAGCTTCGTTTACTGGAAGTCGATCGTTCTGGAAAGATCGTTCTGGAAAGATCGTCTGGGAGTTCACTGGGAGTGATTATCCCGAACTCAATTTCACCCATGCCTCTAATCTCCAAGAACTGAGGGACGATTCTATCCTTGTGACCAACTTCTTGCGGGGAAAGCTGGAGGCGTTGCACACGCATTTATTGTGTCAAAGGAAAGGGCGATCAGTTGGACGTTCACTGACTACAGAAACTTTACCGCAGCAAGTCAAAATTGCGGTTGTTGAGTCATAGCGATTGTGTTGAGTCAGGCGAGAGAGCAGGGGCATGGAAAATAGCGGCGACACATTGCAGACGCATGTTTGCTCGCTCGCCTGCTTGGCATCGATTCACCGATGGTCACGAAAAAAGCCTGTCGAGTTCCCTCAACAGGCTTTTGCATTTAACGATCAGACAGTCAGCGGTCGGTAACCATCAATTCCCTAAGTCCCCGCCCGCTGAACTATTCCGGAACGGATATGTTTTTTGACGGAACTCCCGCCCGCGTGTTTGTTTGATCCATTCAAAATTTCTGACTTGCTCGTCGTGCGGGGCCGTCACCGATTCGAAAGTGTAGCAGCTACTTGGCTTGATTTTTCATCAAGTCATGCATTGAGTCTGCAAACGAGTCACCCAGCCTCACAAAGAAAGCTCCGCTTCCCAGATAGTGATAGGGACGATCGCTTCCCACGGTGTCCCACTCGTGGTAATGCTGGGGCCAGCCTTTTTGAAAGACCTCGTTCGAATAGAGCGAATAGTCTTTGTAGCTTTCCACCGACGCGACGCCATTCTTGGTTCCCATTGCTTTCGCGGCTGCTCGCTGTGCGAGGGATACTTCGTTCTCACCCACTTTTTCGGCAGTCATGCCTGTGCCGAGAACACCGATCACGAACGGCATGTTCGGCGTTTTGTATTCTTTGCGAATGTCCTTGATGAACGTCATCATGTTGTTTTTGTAGTTGCCGCGGAATTCAGGTGAAAACTGATCGTTGTATCCCTGGAACCACACGAATCCAGCAATTTCGTATCCCGCCTCAGCATCGTACTCGGGATGGTTGTCCTTTAGATTTGTGAGTACGTCCTGAATTGCCTCATTCATCATGCGGTAGCTGTCTCTTATACACATCTCCGAGCCCACGAGACCGAGGCTGATCTCG
>CAJXTM010000199.1 GCA_913061385.1 uncultured Rhodopirellula sp.
GAGATCAGCCTCGGTCTCGTGGGCTCGGAGATGTGTATAAGAGACAGCAGCCAAGGCTGCGTAGAGAACTCAGTACCCACTGAGTGTCGGTGTGGTTTCGGTTTGCACACACGTGCGAGCTGAGGTGTGGAGTGATGCTTGCTCATGGATAGAATCGGGCTTTGAGGAGCATCGTTGATACGAGGCTTTAAAAAAAGAGTTTAGGTAAGGCCGTTAGGGATTCTTTCGTTCAATGGGGAGTGCAGCACCCTTTGCTTCGGTTATTCACGATTTCCAGAGGAAATGCTCGGATTACATCTGTTGTTGAACCTGGTCGCAGGCAACATGCGTAGGATCGAACGGTGGGGCCCGGTGCTTCCGTGCACGCAGCATTCAACGCGGATGGCGGGGATTCATGCGCGACAAAAGCTTGTCTGGACGTTAATGTGGGATCGCTGAGGCGGTGGCGGTGCTCTGGACGTTACATTCCTGTGATTTGTGTCGTGAGCTTTCGAACCGCGGCGGAACCTTGTTGTCGCTACTATGTAATGCTGAGATAGATTGCTTCCGTAATCAGAGTCGTAAGTTCCATTCGTGGTTCATCGATTCTGCGTGGTGAGTCCTTTGGTAAATGTGTGGGGATGGATTGAATCGTGTCATCAAAAAAAGAAAACCATTTGGGTGCGAACCACGAGGGTGGGTTTGTGGACAAAGTCGCTTCAGTGAGTCGGCGTGCCTTCATGACTGCATCAGCTGCAGCAACGTTACCGCTGGCGAACTCTGCAGCGCCGGCAGCTCAGCCTGCCGTGGATCTCGGTGTTTATCGTTTTGCCGGACCGGACTCGGATTTTCATGGGCATCAGTGGCAGACGCTTAACCCTGGTTACTGGAAAATCGAAGCGGGGGCGTTGCGAAGACGGTTGCAAAATTACGGCGACCGTGCCCGCCGTACAGGGTTTCCGTTTCATGGTGAGACCAATGGGTTTGACTTTAAAACGAGCTATGATCCATCGCTTCCTGCAGGAGTTTTGTATGCGACTGAGTGGGATTTGGCTGGGGAATATTTGATTCGCGCACGCTTCACCTATCGTGATGACAGACAAGACGTAAGGCAGGGTGATGATCCGCAGTGGGCGATGTATCAAGACGGCTACGGTTTGATGGGGGTCGCCATTGGGGGGCAATCTGTATTGGAGAGTTACGGTAAGCTGGGTCAGGTGATTAGGGTTGTCTGGGCAGATGATGGAAAACTTAAAATCGTCGGATCGGTGTCGGGCAAGCCATCCCCACAGGGTGGGCTTGGGCAGCCGCGGGATCGAATTTTGGCAGAAACGGATGCCATTTATTTGCAGGTGGGAGACGTATGTGAACTGACCGTGAAGGTCCTGCTGCCGCTACAGCACCAAGCTGGACAGGCATTGTTGACCGCCACCCTGCAGTCGGGCGATGAAACGCACGTTGTTGAGCATCGCATTAGTAAGGATCGAGTTGCGGGCTTCGCGGGTATCGTCGCACGCGGCTTGATCGATTTTGAAGTCAACGAGTTTGTTGTGGAGCCGGGCGACAATGCACAGCAGCAAGTGGGGGTAGCAGACTGCTTGGGTTGTTACGCACTCGGAGACACACTTCAGCAAGTGGATGGTACGTGGAGGGTCCGAATGGTTGGACTCTTTGCATCAGATGGAGAGCAGGTTGAGATTCGGGTGGCCGAGTCTATCGACCCCGAGGGTGGCTGGGCAAATGTTC
The DNA here is from genome assembly GCA_913061385.1 of uncultured Rhodopirellula sp. GTDB lineage: Bacteria > Planctomycetota > Planctomycetia > Pirellulales > Pirellulaceae > Rubripirellula. The sequence goes on from CAJXTM010000199.1 coordinate 1,726, forward strand.
CTGTCAGTGGAGCCGCCCCCATCGTCAATAATGAGTGGCGTCGAAATACCGCCATCGTCGACGTCTCACTGCCCATCAGTCCTGCTGACGCGACGCAGTATTACACTGTCTGGAAAGATGGTGTCGATGTGACCGCGGATGGACGTGTGGGGACGGCTGCCTGCGGTCCTGGTAAAGGCTTGGTGGGCGATGTGCCAAGCAGTGGTCAGTACCTTGGACGGCTGCCAAAGTTGGCTGCACCTTATAAAATTTGTGGGCTGTCGTGCCACGCAATCACTTCTGGCTTGCAGCAACGTAAAGGTGAAGCTTGGAAAATTGCCGGCGGCAGAGACAAATGGCAGTTTCGTGATCAACCCAGCGAACAATCGTACAAGCATCTTGATGACTATGAGTTTCAGGTCATGTTGTGGGAAGATGACGTCTGGTATATGGAACTGGTCATGTATCCACCCAGCACTGATGACGCCTACAAGATCATCGCGTGGTCCATCTGTGGTCCGACCAGTCGGTGGCAGATGATGCGGCACTGGAATGTGCTCAACCCTGGTGATCACGATTATGGTATGGATGATGTCAAAGGACCGGAGCAGATTGCGATCCGCAAGCAGGAGGGACTTGGGCAAGACCCCGCTTACATGCGTCGAAATTTTCAAATCGTTCATCACATGACAACCGGTGCCCAGCAGGTTGATCCCTATGTGAATCCAAAAAAGTGGCGAGCGTGGAAAATGCCTCGCCGGGATTTTACGCTGGTGGTCCTCGACTCAAGGCTTTGGCGAAGTAGCCAAGATGTTGACATCTGGGATGACCAGGGCTGGGGGGAATTTAAAAGCCTTTATGGCCGTACTGACCCTACACGTAGCCTGTTGGGTGAAGAGCAATTTGGTTGGTTTCAAGAGTTGCTTGCAACCGACTCTTCGCCGCTGATTGGTGTCACGGGAGTCAATGGCTTGCATACCGTCTGGGCTGGCACGCGGTATCGGCAATCGCAGAGTACTGATCATCCGAGACATTTTCACGAGCGTGATCGAGTAACTGCAGACTACGCAGGTTGGGTCAAAGCGGGGGCTGATCGTGTGCTGGAATTGCTAGGAAGTCGTTCGGGCGTGGTGTCCGTGTATGGAGATGTACACAACGGTTGCATCATGAAAAATCTTGAGCATCGCGTAATCGAGTGCAGCTTTGGACCCATCGGTCGATCCGGCGGCCGCGCGGTGGTCCCTGGCTTTGGTCCCAAAATGAAAGACGTGGACGATCGAGAACTGGAAGTGTTGGCGTTGTATCACAAGAGTTTCATTGACCCTGAACAGAATCCGCATCCATCTGGTGATCCGTTCTATTGGAATTTCCTTGAAATGAGTTTCGATCCCGAAGGTAGCAGCCCGGGGATCGATATGCGTATCAGGAATCTCATCGATTCACCCTCGGAGGACCCGCGGGGTGGCGGATTCCTTGTTGCTTCGGATCAGGAAACCGGCCGCCCGCCAAGTTGCCGGATGCCCAGCATTGTGACTCTTCCCAATGCTGATGTGTTCCTGACTGAAACTGACGGTAAGCCAATCCGTGGTACACGCAGTGACTCCAAGGGAAGAGTTCATCTCAGCGGCTTGCCAGACATTGAGCCCGGAACCCGAATCGTTATCCACTCGTATGATGGTGAAAATACAGATTCAAGCGTTCTGACTACGCAGGACGTCAAATAGTGAATCATGGATCGCATCTTAAAATCGGTTCTGATTCAGGAGCTCACAGACTGTGTGTCACGACACAGGATGCACAAAATCAAATACCAATGAATTACGGAAACTGCATTGGGTATCGCGGCAACTTCTTTGGGTAGGTTGCCAAAAATTGGATGACGCTTGAGAACAGGTTACCTGCCATTGGGTGGAAAAGGCTGTTGTATCATGCCACGTTACTTGCGTTCCGTCGTGATAGTTTTTTTAAAAGTTGTTCCCCTAAGTCGTTGAACGAGGTTGTCTTGATTACATCGGGAATTGATTCCGCGGCAAAGGCTCTGTTGGGTGATTTTGAGCCAGATGATTCATTAGCTGTTCATCGCTTGGTTCAGAAGGCACTTTACGTTGCGAGAGAGCTACAGAAGCGTGCTCATGTCTTGCAGACTCCCGAAGAACGAAAGCAACAAACAGAACTGGATCGCATGATTCAGAATCCGGGGGATAAGGTCACCTTGACGGCGTTAACCGATCAAGCCTTTCGCTCGGAGGCTGCAGCAAGGTCTGCTGATCAACTAGTGCACATTCTAGATGTGCAGGGGATCCCACGATTTTTCAGTCCGATGGAAAGAACACTGCTGATGGGCTTTCAGTCTTTTGGCAGTTACGTGCCCGGTGTCACCATTCCCATGGTCAAGGACAAGATGCGGCGGGAAACGGCCAATGTGATCATTCCCGCCGAACGGGATGTGTTATGCAAGCATCTTCGGGAGCGGCGTGGCGAGGGAGTACGCATGAATGTCAACTTTCTTGGGGAGGCGATCCTGGGAGAGGATGAGGCTAACAAGCGATTGAAGCAGTATCTTCAGGCGTTCCAGTTGCCGGAAGTTGAGGTGATGTCGGTCAAAATATCAACGATCTATTCGCAGATTTCGCCGATTTCTAGGGAGGCCTGTCTTGAGCCACTTTGCGATCGGATGGAACTGTTGTATCGAGCAGCAGCCAAAGGAGAATTTGAGAGAAGCGACGGCAGTGTTGTTCCCAAGTTTGTGTATTTGGATATGGAAGAGTATCGAGACCTGTCACTTACTGCCGAGGTGTTCATGAGGACCTTGGAGCGGCCAGGTTTAGAGAAAATGGTCGCCGGGATCGTGCTGCAGGCATACATTCCAGATTCCCACGCTTGGCAGCAGAGCCTCACAACTTGGGCTCAACGTCGAGTGGAAAACGGTGGGGCGCCCGTGACCATTCGGATTGTGAAGGGGGCTAATATGGAAATGGAACGGGTCGAAGCTTCGTTGCACGGATGGCCACAAGCGCCATTTCAAACCAAGTTGGACACCGATGCAAATTACAAACGAATGGTCGGTTTCGCCTTGCGTTCGGAAAATCTTGCGGCTGTTAGACCAGGCATTGCGTCTCACAATCTTTTTGACATCAGCTATGCACTGGTATTGGCCGTTGAGGCAGATGCTTTGAGTGGCCTGCAGTTTGAAATGTTGGAAGGGATGGCGAATCACCAGAGGCGAGCGTTGCATGAATTGACCAAGAGCGTTTTACTCTACGCGCCCGCCTGTCAGAAAGAAGATTTTATACACGCGATTGGATATCTGGTGCGGCGTCTCGATGAGAACACCGGGGACGAGAATTTTCTCCGCCATGCGTTTAACATCACTGTCGAGTCCGATGCATGGAAGTTACTGGAGGCAGGATTTCTTGCTTCATTTGAACGAATCGCTGATCTTTCCTCAGAGCCGCGTAGAAAGCAGGACCGAAGGCAGGAAGATCCACATGCCCTATCCAAGATGGGCACTGCAGGGGATGCGGTGATTACAGCTAAACACCGTGACCAATGGTCTGGCTTCGGAAATGAACCGGACACCGATTTTAGCCTTCCTGCCAACTCGCTCTGGGCTGATCAGATCGTGGCGGCTTGGGGCAGTCAGTGTGGTGATCAGGCAGCAAATGTCCCGCTTTGGATTGGGAACGAGGTCGTTAACGAACAACGTGTGTCGAAGGATTCGGTGGACCCGTCTCGCGATGGCACCGTGGTGGCAAGGTATGTCGAGGCGAATTGCGATGATGTCAAAGCATCAGTTGAAATCGCCGATCAGGATCTGGCGGGCTGGGGCCAGCACTCGGCGAGAGAACGCCACAAAATCCTACGAAATGTCGCCAGTCAAGTCCGGAAGGCTCGTGGTTCACTGATGGGGGCAGCGCTCGCGGAAGCCGGAAAGACACTGCTTGAAAGTGATCCTGAAGTTTCTGAGGCGGTTGATTTCATCGAGTTTTATTCACAGTCTGCGGTTGAGCTAGATGAGATCAGCGGGGTTGCTTCAAAAGGAAGGGGAGTTGTCGTGGTTGTCTCTCCCCGGAATTTTCCAATCGCAATCCCTTGCGGTGGTATTGCGGCCGCTCTCGCGGCAGGAAATTGCGTCATTCTTAAACCGGCTTCCAGCACTGTGCTGGTTGCACATCTTTTATGCGAATGTTTTTATCGCGGGGGCGTGCCGCGGGAAGCGTTGCAGATGATGCCATGCCCGGGCCGAGAGGTTGGGGAGTCGCTTGTCACTGACGATGCGGTTGATACCGTCATCTTGACGGGAGGAACTGATACCGCGTTGAGGATGTTGCGTGCCAAACCTGACATGCGATTACTGGCTGAGACCGGAGGGAAAAATGCAACAATCGTCACGGCCATGGCTGACCGCGACCAAGCCATCAAAAATGTGTTGCAATCTGCCTTCGGTCATAGCGGTCAGAAATGTTCCGCTACGTCATTACTATTACTAGAAGAAGAAGTTTTTTATGACGATGCGTTCCGGGAGACACTTGTAGATGCTGCCAAAAGCATGAAAGTGGGGTCCGCATGGGATACTGCAAATCGCATGGGCCCGTTGATTTCGCCGCCATCCGGCGATCTGAACAAAGCTCTCAAAGAACTGGAGACCGGAGAGTCGTGGGCGTTGATTCCAAGACGCACGGATGGGCATCAATGCATCTACTCCGCCGGGATCAAGTGGAATGTGCAGCGGGGAAGCTATACACATCTGACGGGATTTTTCGGGCCAGTCTTGGGGGTAATGTGTTTTCGATCGTTGTCTGAAGCGATTCAGATTGTCAATGAAACCGGGTATGGCTTGACCAGTGGCCTTGAAAGCTTGGACGATCGTGAGCAGTCTCAATGGCTGACGGGGATTCGAGCCGGGAATCTTTACGTGAATCGTTCGACAACGGGCGCAATCGTTTTGCGGCAGCCTTTTGGTGGTATGGGCAGAAGTGCATTTGGGCCCGGTATCAAGGCTGGTGGCCCAAATTATGTGGCTCAATTGCTGACGTTTGATGAGCGAGGAAAGTTCGCAACCTCGGAATCCGAGACGTCTGCTGTCTCTTATACACATCTCCGAGCC
>CAJXTM010000200.1 GCA_913061385.1 uncultured Rhodopirellula sp.
ACGAGATCAGCCTCGGTCTCGTGGGCTCGGAGATGTGTATAAGAGACAGACCTCACATTCATAGAAGCTGAACTTCGAACCGAGGGTGGAGCGAATCCCATGCCCGACCGGGAATCGATCGCAGTTCCACTTGAAGGAACCATTCGACGCTCCTGCATCTCTGGACCTACTCCAGCAGTGGATACCCCAACAGAGTTCTGCGGGCCGGCCGTGATCTGTGATCCTGTCGCAGCCTGTGATCCTGTCGCAGCCTGTGATCCGGCGATAAATGAAGAGCCACCTCGATAAGGTGAGTTCATTTGAGCAGACGCGGACGCACCGACTTGGGGCGCCGTGCCGTATTGAGGTGCCCCCCGAAGCCGGCTTGAATTCTCACCCTGCCTATTTTTGGCAATGGTTGACGAGTGTGACGTTCCATTGGACCACGCCGCTGGCGGTGGATTGATTGACGGCGTCACACCATTGGGCAGAGGAGCCAGCATAGGCGGCTCACTCGGCCCCGACACCATCTCCGCACTCACTTCTTGATCACCGCCCATACGGTAAGGCAGAGGCTTTGCCGCAATTGGCTCAGACGCTGGTTTGGACGCGAAGCGACTGCTCGCGCTGTTCGCGACGCGAGGCCTGCGAACCATTTTGTTGATCACGGTCTGATTACCGGGCGTATCGGAAACGACCAGTTGCAGAGACAACAGCTTCCAGTCCTGCTTAGGATCGAACTGAATTTCTCGATGACTGGCGTCTTGCGGGATCTCGACTGCCTGCCAAGACTTGGTCGTATCGGTCGCGTATCGCAACTGGACCAACTTCAACGGTGTAGCATCATCCACACTCAACGCTGCATAAATCCGTCCCTGATCGTCCGCATCCACATTCAGAGCGATTGCTGGCTTGGTGGTATCGACATATACCTTTAGCTGTGGCGTTATTTCGCCTGCGGGGTGAGCTTGCCCCGCAGCATCCATTGTCCGGGTAGCGAACCAGTATTCCCCATCACCATTAGCCTGATATTGAAACTGCTTTGATTCGGCATTAGGCTTTTTTTGATCGAGCAATTTCCATTCACCGCCTGATCCACGAGATACAAAAAGTCGCACTGCGACCGGTTGAGCCCCCGATTGGTCTACGGTGAACGGGATAGAAAATGATTGCGATCCGAGGATGAAGCACCCCTCACTGGGCGGTGCAGGTACGGACAAAGATTGACCCACATTTGCATGCGGCACCTCGACAGCCAGTGCTGACTTTATCAGCATGGGAGTAACTAAGAGGCCGGAAAGGGCAAGTAAACTCGTTATTGTGACCAGTCGCATCTTGTCGGCCGTGCCTCATTATCGAGTAAAAGTGCAGTTAAGGGGACAAAAAACCGAATCCCACCTATTCGGATTCGACCATTCCACCTTCAATTCTTGAGTATTTTGCCGGCCCAGTTGTTTAAGCCTGCAAGCACACCTAACCAACCTGTCCACCAGCGTCAGATTGCCTAACCAGCACTCCTTCATCCTGAACTTCCTTTTTATTCTGAATTCATGAGCAGCAACTGCTATCAGTACGACGTCATCGTGATTGGAGCTGGACACGCTGGGACCGAGGCGGCAGCTGCTTCTGCTCGGGTCGGTGCCCGAACCGCTCTGTTGACCACCAATCTCGACACGGTTGGTCAAATGTCCTGCAATCCAGCCATCGGTGGAGTCGCAAAGGGTCAAATTGTGCGTGAGGTTGATGCCTTAGGTGGCTTGATGGGCCAGGCGATCGATGCCACGGGCATTCAATTCAGAATGCTGAACTGCCGCAAGGGTCCAGCGATGCACAGCCCGCGTGCGCAAGCCGATAAGCGGGCTTATCAGCACTACGTCAAGTGCCAAGTCGAACAGCAGGACAACCTTGACCTATGTCAGGAAACCGTCGAAGACCTGATCACAGAAACGATCGGTGATGAGACGCGTGTCCTTGGTGTAACCGTTCGTGGTGACGCCAGCTATTTGGCGCCTACCGTGGTTCTAACCACTGGTACATTTTTAAAGGCCATCATGCATACCGGTGATGAGAAAACTGCCGGAGGAAGAGCAGGGGAGGGGACCACGACGGGTATCAGCGGAGCATTACAACGACTGGGCTTTGAGGTGGAGCGGTTCAAGACTGGTACACCGCCGAGACTAAATGCCCGAACCATTGATTACTCCAAGGTCGAGACACAGCCAGGTGATGATCAGCCCCAGCCATTTTCATTTTTGACAGACAAACTTTCCGCTGAACAACTTCCGTGTCACATTACCTACACCAACGAGGCAGTGCATGATCTGATCCGGAAAAATCTTCATCGCGCGCCGATGTACAGTGGACAAATCAATTCTCGTGGCCCGCGTTATTGCCCCAGCATCGAAGACAAGGTCGTTCGCTTTGCAGATAAGACCGGACACCAACTGTTTCTTGAACCGGAAGGCTGGAAAACTCAGGAAATATACGTCAACGGGATTTCCACGAGTCTTCCTCGCGATGTTCAGGACCAAATGTTTCGCATGATCGACGGTCTGGAAAATGCAAAAATCATGCGATACGGATACGCCGTCGAATATGATTTCTGCCCGCCCACCCAGCTCTGGCCACACTTGGAATCCAAACGCGTTGGCGGTCTTTTCTTCGCCGGTCAAATCAACGGCACGACAGGTTACGAGGAAGCGGCCGGACAGGGACTGATTGCTGGTTTGAATGCTGCCCGGCAAACCGCTGGCAAGGAACCCTGGGTTCCCACACGTGATCAAGCCTATATCGGTGTGCTTGTTGATGATCTTGTCACTGCTGGCACCGATGAACCCTATCGAATGTTTACCAGTCGTGCGGAGTATCGACTGCTGTTGCGCCAGGACAATGCAGATCGTCGCTTGACACAACAGGCCGATGAACTGGGATTGATCAACGCCGAACGACGTCAGCGGTATCATGCAAAGATTGAACAAATAGAGCTGGGAATCCAGCTACTGAAGAAATCAAAAATTGAAAAGGTTGCAGCTGATATCTACCTGAGAAGACCAGAAGTTGACTGGCCACAAATGTGCAGTCAGATCCCTGAACTCGCTAACATCGAAGCGAATGCCGCACAACAATGTCTTTATGACATTAAATACGAAGGTTACATCGGTAGGCAGCGTGTCGAAGTGGAACGGCAGCACCGCCTTGCGGGGAAACGCATCCCAACATCATTCGACTACGACTCGATTGGTCCGCTGCGAAATGAAGCGAGGGAAAAGTTATCCAAAATTCGACCATTGAACCTCGACCAGGCAAAACGCATTAGCGGCATCACCCCCGCTGATCTTGCCTTGGTCCTAGCTCACATGGAGTCAAAACGGAAGACATAGGAAAGCTGCGTTTCGAAGCCAAAGACAAGCAAAATCGGATCAAATGAACATTTATTTTTTGGCGGTTGCTTAGGCATTTACGCTAAGTTGTTCAATAACAGCACCTTACGTTATTCCGATCAATCTTGACCTAGCGGCTTGATTCGATAGAATTCGTGTCTATGGCAAGCTTGGTAAGGCAGCGAGGCTCGGAGCTTCCTGCCACCTACGTTCTTCACGCAAATAGCAGAGAAATATGCTAGTGCGGTAGGACAGGGAGTTTGTTAAAGGTAAGACACTGAAATTGGCTAATGCAGTCTGCGGCGGATTCGCACCGCACCGCAGACAGCCAGTCGCAGGGGGGGACCGACCATGATGGGTCCCAATTACTCACAATACCGCTCAGCAAGATCCCAATTACAGGATGGTGCCGGGCACGATGTTCTGAAACGGCTAGTAATACAGGGAGGGTGGTTTCCGCCATGACCACGAAAACGGTCTTCACGACAGGCGAAGCAGCCAAAATTTGTAAAGTTAGTCAGCAGACGATTATCCGTTGTTTCGACAACGGTTCTCTGAAGGGCTTTCGCGTTCCCGGTAGCAAATTCCGCCGCATCCCCCGTGAGCAGTTGTATTTGTTCATGAAGGAAAACGGCATCCCAACGGATGCCCTCGAAAGCGGCAAGAAGAAGTTGCTGATCGTGGATGATGATCAGGACCTAGTCGATTTGATCAAAGACGGTTTTGATCGCGATGGCCGGTTTGACATCAGGACAGCCAACAACGGCTTCGACGCCGGGATGGGGGTCAAAGAATTTCGACCCGATCTGGTGGTTCTGGACGTTATGCTTCCCGATATCAACGGAAAAGAGGTCTGCCAACGGGTTCGCAATGATCCGTCAATGGATATGGTTAAAATCCTCTGCATCTCAGGCATGGTCGAACACAGCAAAGTCGATGCCCTGAAAACCGCAGGTGCGAATGACTTCATGCAAAAACCATTTGCAATTGACGACCTGATTAGTCGCGCTTGCGATCTGCTTGACATTGAACGCAGTGTGGTTGGCTAACGTGGAGAGCGAGCGGGCGGTGCCACGCATGCAGACGAAACAGACGAGGGTCGGTTCCCTTGACTCTCCTAGCTCTATCCGGATGAAACTTAGAAGCCATATCACTGAGAGGGCAAGTCCGATGGGGTTATTACCCTGTTTGAGGCGTGGTTCCGACCGGTGGTGGTTGCCACAAACAGAGCGTTCAACCGATGCCATCGGTCATCTGTTGCTGATGGATCGGCGGAGCGACAGCGTTAGCAATCCACTCTTGGATGGATCAGTTCGGGAACGTGTCTCTGAAGCATTGCAAAGCGACCCAGCGTATCTCATTTTTGTGACACTGAGTTACCCTGACCCCGGACCGGTCGAACTAAATCAACTCGTGACATGGCATGCCCACAACATCACGGGGCAGATCGCCAGTGGCGACGCTTTTCTGGGTGCGCCAAAGATCACGCCCATGATCGAAAAGCGATGGAGAAAGCTTACCGATCACTTTCGCACAATCCCAACCAGCAGATGGATGGAAGACGCATCGCTGTGGCTTGAGGCCACAGGTCCCAAAGTATCCAACACTTGGCGGCAGCAGTGGCCGCTCGTGCAAATGGCACCTGAAACACCTTCCAATGTAAATTCCGGCAGCAATAACCACTCCATGCTGCAGGAACTGGCTCGGTCAGTCCAGCACCAGAAGTCTCTTGAAAGTGCTTTCGACGCAAGGTTGCACAATGAGAAACTGGCAGCGATTAAACAACTTGCCTATGGCCTGAGCCACGAAATCAATAATCCGCTGGCAAATATTTCCACACGTGCCGAACAGTTGCAGCGTGGGGAGACAGAGCCCAATCGTACTGCCACGCTGCAAAGGATCATTGATCAAGTCTATCGAGCACATGAGATGATTGCGGACCTGATGTTCTACGCCAATCCACCGCAGGTCGAACCACAGCCATGCGTACCGAGCGAGTTGCTTGCCGAGGTGACAGGGTCGTTCGAGCAAGAGGCAGAACGACAAGCGATTCAACTGCAGGTCTCGGCCGAAAGCAGTACGGTTGATGCCTTAGAACAAGAATTCACCGCAGATACGACGATGGTGAAGGAAGCGGTCCGTGCCCTCATTCGCAATGCAATTGACGCAATCGGCTGTCAGGGAACCATCATTGTGTCTCTGCAAAACGATCTTGAGCACGTCAGAATCGTCGTTGCTGACAGTGGACCGGGGCTCTCTGACCAGGCTCAAAAACACGCCTTTGACCCTTTTTTCAGTGGTCGGGAAGCTGGTCGTGGCATGGGGCTGGGATTATGCCGAGCCTACCGGATTGCCAAGCTGCACGAAGGCGATGTTTCCCTCTCGGGTAGACCTTCTGGCTGCATTGCAACGCTCACGCTGCCCCGACTCACGGGAACCTGAATCCCGGTTCTGCCCCAAGGTTTTTGGCAATTCATCCCGAACCGAATGGCCGAAAAACAGGATCCTCAGTCCGACGAGACAACGATTCATCACTTCTGGATCACCCGCTGGTCGATTCACCGCTAATCGCAGATAATCAGGCACAATCGTAGACTGTCATTTTTGTTCGTTTTATTGGGTAACACATGCTCGATTCGGCTCAGGAAGTTCTGCAACTTCAATCGAGGGGTGATGCCACCGCCGTGGAGATCGCGACATCTGCTATCGACAAAATCGAAGCCACCCAGGAAAGCATCAACGCATTCACCCATGTTGATCGCGAATTAGTACTTTCGGCTGCCGAGGCGGTTGATCAAAAACGCCGAGATGGTCAACCTCTGGGTCCATTGGCCGGCGTACCAGTTGCAGTCAAGGATGTACTCTGCACCCGCGATATGCCAACCACTTGTTCTTCGAACATGCTTCGCAATTTCCGGCCTCCCTACGATGCCAGCGTTGTGGCAAAGCTTCGCGAATCGGACGCGATTATCGTCGGCAAAACGAACATGGATGAATTCGCCATGGGCGCAAGCACGGAAACCAGTGCGTTTGGAAACACAAGAAACCCATGGGATCTTTCTCGTACGCCGGGTGGTAGCAGTGGTGGTGCCACAGCCTGCGTTGCGGCTGGCACAGTGCCTTTAAGTCTCGGAACAGATACTGGCGGATCGATTCGACAGCCAGCAGGCTTCTGTGGCGTCACCGGTCTGAAACCAACATACGGTCGAGTCAGTCGCTATGGTCTGGTGGCTTTCGCCAGCAGTCTTGATCAGGTTGGACCGATTGGCTGGTCGGTTCAGGATGTGGCTTTACTGCTTCAGTGCATTGCCGGGTACGAGCCTCGTGACTCGACCTCTTTGAATCACGAAGTGCCTGACTATCAGGCAGCTCTGCAATCAAGTGACCTGAGAGGCATGAAAATCGGTGTCCCTGTCTCTTATACACATCTCCGAGCCCACGAGACCGAGG
>CAJXTM010000201.1 GCA_913061385.1 uncultured Rhodopirellula sp.
TACACGTAAGGAGTCGTCGGCAGCGTCAGATGTGTATAAGAGACAGCTCTGATACCGTGCATAGTTGTGCATATGGTATTGAACTCAACGACACTGCTGGCCACCTTTCTGGGATGACGTCGACCCAATGGTTGCTTTGGCCTAACTAGAGTTGCTGCGGTTTGCCCGCGACGGGGACGAGCCGAGTACTTTGGGTAGCTTATTGTGCTGAAGAGATTCCCCGCGAAATTCTGAGGGCGTAAGGCCCATCCGCCGGCGAAATAGTCACGTCATGTGTGCTTGGTCATAAAAGCCGTTATCCAATGCAATGACGCTGATTTGGGTTTCTGTATCGATCAAATCTTGGCTCGTATTGTGCAATATTGCTCTTTGAAGATATTTGGAAGATGACATCGGGTAGGTGTCGCGGAACCTGCGATGGAGTTGGCTTGTCGAGATCTGGGCGTGTTTGGCGACCTGTTGAATTTAAACTGCTGGGTGTAGTTGCAGTTGATGAAATCTGTCGCGACTTGAGAACGATTTGGGGAGGGCTCGGTGGTGTGTTGCTGCGTGAGGAGATACATCACTCCGGCCATTCCGATAATGGTTCTTTTATCCGCCGGAGAGGAGTTTTACTCGAGACAAATGAAGCTAACTTGCCGTCCCCTCCGGGAACGAGCCAAGCTTGATTTTGAAGCGTCGCCCGGATTTGAGGACCTGACGATCTTCCAGCTGAAATGGACGGCCCCAGAATGTCGAGTGAATCTCGAGGTCTGTTTTTCGCGGCAGTTCCTGTGCGATTTTCGCACCGCGCAAACGGACCAAGGAACTGTTCAATGCAGCGAAAGGACCTTGAGTATCCTTCAGGTAACGAAAAATGTCAGGCAGGAAGTCAATTAGACGCAGGATCTGACTGGCGTCCCCGCAAAGATGAGGAGAATGTACGCTGGACCGTTTGTTAAATTTTTGGCGTGCGTGTTTTGTACAAAAGATTGCGTGATTGAACCAATCGCCGAAGATCCCAGTCTGGTAAAATTAAGCAACTCATCTGGTAGCATGACTGACTGGAAATAGCGTCTGAACTGTTTTCATCGGCAGGCTTCCGTTTCACACTGCCGATGGCTCCCACCTCGTTTCAGGAATACCCGATGCTGAATTTGTGCTCAAGAGCCACATCACATACCTGTAATGGAACTACTCGGCGTGATTTCTTGCAGGTTGGTACTTTGGGAGCAATCGGTTTGGGGCTCCCCGAATATTTGGCAGCGGCTGAGCGGGGAGCGGTGGATCCCGACAAGGACAAACGTTCTTGTATCATGATTTTCAATCTGGGCGCACCGAGCCAGTTGGATACGTTTGACATGAAGCCCGAAGCGCCTGCCGAAGTACGTGGTCCGTTTCAAGCGATTTCTACCAAGGGAGATTTTCAGGTTTCTGAGATACTGCCAAGGCATGCTGAGATAGCGGACAAATTTTCGATCATACGTTCCTGCTACCACACTGCTGCTGCGGTTCATGACGCCGGTTGGCAGATGCTGCAGACGGGACGACAGTTTACAGGTGGAGTGAATTACCCACATGCGGGTGCAGTCCTGCAGTACATGCGTGGACGTCGTAGCGATCTGCCGGCTCACGTCGTTTTGCCAGAAACAATGGGCCGCGGGGGAGGCAATCTGCCCAACGGTCAGGCCGGTGGTTTTCTTGGAAAGGCTTATGATCCATTTGCGTTGATGGCAGATCCCAGTCAGCCGAATTTTAAAGTGCCTGATTTGTTGCCCCCGTCCAGTTTGGGGGAGGTGCGGATCGACCGGCGTCGTCGTATGCGAAGCGCGATCGACGGAAAGATCAAGGAATTGGAAGGCACTGAGTCCGCCAAAATGTTGGATAAGAATTTTGCAGCGGCGTATCGTTTGATGAGCAGTACTCAGGCACGAGAAGCATTTGATCTCCGTAAAGAGCCAAAGAAGGTTCGGGAACGGTATGGAATGCATCGGTTCGGCCAATGTTGTCTGCTGGCGCGGCGTTTGGTCGAGGCAGGTGTTCGGTTTGTTACCATCAACACGTTTCTGACTGTATTCAATGAAATCACTTGGGACATTCATGGAAGCAAACCATTCACCACCATTGAGGGGATGAAAAATATCGTGGCTCCAATGTATGACCAAGCGTACAGCGCCTTGATTTCAGACTTACATGAGCGTGGACTGTTGGATGACACGATGGTTTGCGGACTCGCAGAGTTTGGACGCACACCCAAAGTAAATCCGGCTGGTGGAAGAGATCATTGGCCGCAATGCTTTTCTTGCACGTTCGCCGGTGGGGGTGTTCAAGGTGGACGCGCAATCGGCGCCAGTGACACGATCGGAGCGGTGCCTGCTGATCGGCCCACAAACCCCGGTGAGATCATTGCAACGATTTTTAAGAGTCTCGGACTCGATCTGCACGCTGAAATGCCTGGGCCCGGCGGAAGACCTTTTCCACTCGTTGATTTTGGCGTTCGCGAAGTTAAAGAATTGTTTTCGTGATAATGGTAACTGATCACCCGCTTGCGTTTCTGGACGAGGGGATGATCCAAGGATTCAAAGTGGATCTTCGAACACCACGCAAACAAGTACCGTTTGTTGACGGAAAAATTTTTGTCAAGTAATGGCTGTCAGTCGTGTGAACGCGACAGCGGCAGCATGATCACAGTTATTCAGTCTGGCATTATCAATTGAATATGTATTCACAATCAATACGCTTTCTATGCCTAGCCATCGTTGTGTGGTTTGGGGCACCCGCAATCGGTGTTGCTCAGGGAATTCGGCTTTTGCCGACGGAGTTTACCCTGAATGGTCCTGAGAATATTCAACGTCTCACAGTTGTGAATATCGTACATGGACAACTGGCCGGCATGCTTGGTACGGCTGAGCTGCAGTTCAGTATTTTAGATCCATCCATTGTTGAAATCAAAGATGGCGTGGTTCGCGGCTTGGCCGACGGTGAGACATTGATCAGTGTCCAAGCTGGTAATGGAAGCATCGCGTCTGCCAGAGTGAAAGTTTCCAACGCTCATCAACAAACGCAGTGGAGTTTTCGTAATCATGTGCAAAGTGTGCTCGCAAAAAGTGGGTGCAACATGGGTGCATGTCACGGATCGCTGGCGGGAAAGGGTGGTTTTAAGCTCTCGTTGCGTGGATACGACACGGAGGCTGACTTTCGTTCAATCACTCAAAAGGCACGCGGCCGACGTGTGGAATTATCTGATCCCGGGCGTAGTTTGATTTTGGCCAAGCCAACAGCTGCGCTTCCACACAAGGGTGGGCTGAAGTTGGCAGTTGGCTCTCGTGATTATCAAGTCTTGTCAGAGTGGGTGGCTGCCGGTGCCAAAGGTCCATCAGTGGCTGATACAGAGTTGGAACGAATTTCTGTGACTCCTGAATCCGCGTTGCTTAAACCCGGGGATCGGTTTCAAGTTCTTGTTCATGCACACTACAGCAGTGGGGAGATTGTGGATGTCACGCACTGGTCCCAGTTTTCGGCAACTGATGAGGCGATTGCGACTGTTGATGAAACAGGTGTGCTTACGGTGCAGGGTAGTGGAGAGGCGGCGGTGCTGGTTTGGTTTGGCAGTAAGGTTGCCTTGGCGAGAATGACGGTGCCCTATCCAAACGAAGTGCCAGCGAACGTATACCAGAACGCAGTACGTCGCAATTTCATTGATGAGCTAAATTTGCAGCAACTGCAAACACTTCGGTTGCGTCCGTCACCACAATGTGATGATCAGGCTTTTCTGCGACGCGCTACAGTGGATACGATCGGTCGACTGCCTACGCCTGAGGAGCGTCTGGTGTTTCTTGCAGCTGATGGTCAGAGGCGTCGGGATGAGCTGATTGAGCGTTTGCTGGCAGGGAATGATTTTGTTGCTTATTGGACCTACCGCTGGTGCGACATGTTGCTGATCAATGGAACACGGCTGCGTCCTGTTGCAGTAAAGACCTATTATCAGTGGGTCGAGAAAGCAGTGCGAGAGAATCAGCCTTGGGATCAAATGGTCCGAGAGATTCTTACAGCGACGGGGA
The DNA here is from genome assembly GCA_913061385.1 of uncultured Rhodopirellula sp. Taxonomy (GTDB): domain Bacteria; phylum Planctomycetota; class Planctomycetia; order Pirellulales; family Pirellulaceae; genus Rubripirellula. The sequence goes on from CAJXTM010000201.1 coordinate 4,041, forward strand.
AAAGCGATCAAAACGGGGCAACCAATTTTTATGCTTTGCATCAAACCCCTGAGGATATGACCGAAAATGCATGTCAGGCATTCATGGGTTTGTCGATCGGTTGTGCCAAATGTCACAACCACCCACTTGAAAAGTGGACCAACGACCAATACTACGCCATGGCAAATTTATTCTCGCGTGTGCGTGCGAAGGGTTGGGGGGGAGATGGTCGGAATGGTGATGGCATTCGGACGCTTTATGTTGCAAGTACGGGGGAACTCGTTCAGCCTAATCTCGGGCGACCGCAGCAACCGGCACCGCTTGATTCGCAGCCCCTTCAGTTTGATGATCCGCGGGATCGACGGCTCGCATTGGCTGACTGGATGACCAGTCCAACAAACCCCTATTTCTCACGGGCGATCGCAAACCGTGTCTGGGCAAACTTCTTTGGCCGTGGGCTGGTAGAGCAGGTGGATGACCTAAGACTGAGTAATCCTGCTTCCAATGCAGCTTTGCTTGATGCGGCGGCACGGCATGTGGTCGATGCAGATTTCAATCTTAAAGAATTGATGCGTACCATTCTTCGCAGTCAAACCTACCAACGGAGCAGTTTGCCGCTTGCGGAAAACCGCGACGAGTTCAAATACTTGAGTCGATATTATCCGCGACGTTTAATGGCTGAGGTGATGCTAGATGGAATTGATCAAGTTTTGCAGACCTCGACGGTGTTTAATGAAGTCGCGTTTCCTGGCGCGGATAAGCAAAAGACCGACTTTTACAAACAGGGCACTCGAGCGATTGAGTTATATGATGCGTCTGTAAATTCATATTTTTTGAAAACGTTCGGGCGGAATCCCAGAGAAATAACGTGTGAATGTGAACGCAGCGCTGAGCCAAGCCTTGTGCAGGTTTTGCATCTGTCAAATGGTGAAACGCTCAACCCCAAGTTGGCCGACCAGAAGAATCGTATTGCTCAGCTGATCAATGATAACGAGTCTGATTCGGTAATCATTCAAACACTGTTTGTGGCGGCGCTGACACGCGAGGCCAGTGAATTCGAACTGCAGAAATTGCTGGGAATTCGCAGCGAATACGGTGAGGACCGCGGTACCGCCTTGCAGGATATCGCATGGAGCATCCTGACCAGTACCGAATTTACTTTCAACCATTGATCGTCCCGACTGGCATCTCAACTTTTCAGCTCGCTATTTTTATGAATCAGTCCAACATACGAATCTTGTGCTTTTGTTTGTTACCTTCCCTTGTGATGGCTGTCTGCCACGCTGACGAGAAGGTCGACTATGTGAATGAGGTCGCTCCGATTCTGAGGGTGCATTGTGTCGCCTGTCACACGACGGACGAAGCGGAAGGTGGATTGGTGATGGAAACCCATGCCGCCTTGTTGAAGGGTGGTGTGTCTGGTGTCGCGGTTACTCCGGGTGAATCCAAAAGCAGTCGGTTGATTCTCAGGGTTACGGGAGAGGCTACGCCGCGAATGCCTCCCGAAGGTGAGAAGCCGTTGACGGACGCACAGATTGCAACTTTGACTAAGTGGGTAGAGCAGGGCGCGACTGGGCCTGATGGTAGTGCACCCCGAATGCACATTCTCAATGTTCCGAAAATCGAGACAAACGCAGGTGTGTCACTGCCGCTGAGTGCTATCGCGATTTCGGCTCATGGAACGCAAACTGCCGTAGGCCGTTCCGGTTTGGTGCAATTGAAGAATGCGGCAGGTAAGGTGCTGCATGATCTGACAAATGGAATCGAAAAGGTGCATTCCTTGAAATACAGCGCTGACGGCAGTCGTTTGGTGGTTGCGTCGGGAGTTGCTGGTGCGTACGGAACCGCATGTGTCTACTCAACGCAGACAGGTGAGCTGTTGCACGAATTGGGTGGTCATCGTGACGTCCTGTATGCAGCTGAATTTTCACCGGATGGGAAATTGATCGCGACCGCCGGATACGACCGACAAATCAGGCTGTGGGACAGTCAGAGCGGTGAAATGCTGCGAATGATGGCAGGGCATAATGGAGCGGTGTATGATCTCGCGTTCTCACCTGATGGCAAAGTGATTGTCAGTGGTTGTGCAGATGAAACGGTAAAAGTCTGGAATGTCGCCACGGGGCAACGGCTTGATACGCTCAGCCAGCCGGAGGGCGAAGTGTTGGCTGTTGGGGTCAGTCATGATGGTAAATACATCATGGCCGGGAGTTCTGACAATCGTTTGCGTGTTTGGGGATTGGAGTCACTGGACCGACCGCAAACGAATCCCATTCTAGTTACCCGTTTTGTTGATGAAACGCCACTGATCAAGTTTCAATTGACTGCAGATGGGAAACGGCTGGTGTTTTTGACTGAGGGAGGGAAATTGAGGATCCTTGATACTGATTCGTGGAACCCCTTGGTTAGTCTTGAGCGTTTGCCCCACGCGGCGACTGATTTTGCGATCAATGCTGATGAGAATGAAGTGCTGATCGCATCGGTCAACGGTGAGTTGATGAGGCGTATGATTCCCGGCTCAAAGAATGAGGACGACCAACAGCACACAACGCCTGAATTGAAGGTCGCGGAACGCGAATGGTTGGCGGGCCTTAACACTGAAGTGAAGTGGACAACTTTAGCTCCGTCTGAGATTTCGGCGGATGAAGGTGAGTTGACTTTCCAGGACGGATGGATTTCAGCTCGCAAACAGAAGCCCGAAGCGGACAAGTACAGACTGACTTTCCCGTTGCGGAATGTCTGTCTCTTATACACATCTCCGAGCCCACGAGACCGAGGCTGATCTCG